>NZ_KV817595.1:23171-136285 GCF_001814685.1 Prevotella sp. HMSC077E09
ACCACTCAGATACGGGAGTAAATCATCGATTTTCAGAAAAATCTGTTCAGATACGATATTAAATTGCAGATTTTCAAGAAAGACAGTTCAGATACGATAGTAAATTGCAGATTTTCAAGAAAGACAGTTCAGATACGATAGTAAATTGCAGATTTTCAGAAAAAGCTGTTCAGATACGGGGGAAAATCATCAATTTTCATAGAAAATCGTTCGTCATCCACGGCTGAAAGCGAGAAAATGCTGAAAATTGGTTTTCGGCCGCGGCGGACGAGTGGAAAACAGCAGAAATATCATTTCCGCCATGGCTGAAAAGCAGAAAATGAGAAAAACAGCGTTTCCGCCGCGGTGGAAAATCAAAAACAGATAAATTCTGCGTTTCGGCCGTGGCGGACGAACGAAAAACGACGAAAATTGGCTTTCGGCCACGGCCGACGAGTGGAAAACAGCAAAAACAGTGTTTCGGCCATGGCCGATGAACCTAAAACGATGAAAACTGACTTTCGGCCACGGCCGAAAGGTCCGAATATTTATAAATCCACCGTCACGCGCGCATTAAGCAGTCGCCCTGTAAGGTAATTGGGTACGGCATACTGCGCATTTGTGACATCGGTAATCCAGTAATAGCTGTTGACATTGTTGATGCCAAAGAGGTTCAGACATTCTAATCCGAGCCATACATTCTTTATAATGGGCTTAGCTTTCTTTGTGTTGTCAAGCAGACGATAGCTCATGCCGAGGTCAACGCGCCTGTAAGCCGGTGCACGGAAGGAATTCCTGCCGAGTTCATCGTGCGGAGTAGAGAAGGGAAGTCCGTCTGCATAGCTCATGGCCAAGGTCATTTTCCATTTGTCAGTGCCCGGGAAATAGTCTGTGAAAAACATATTCAAGGCGTAACGCTGGTCGGTAGGCAATGGAATGTCCATGCCGTGGAAGCGCATCTGCGTGTTCATCAGCGACAGACTCACCCATGAATTCGTGTTGGGTACAAACTCTCCATAGAGTTTGAAATCAACACCTGCAGTATGGCCCTTGGCATCATTCGTTCCATAATATACCACTTTCACGTTGTTTACAGAGTAGGGAATGAGATTCCCGAGGATTTTATAATAGGCTTCAGCTGTGAATTTGAAAGGGCGCGTGCCCATTTTGAACTGATAATCAAAACCTGCAATGAAATGAATGGAACGCTGACTGCGTATCTTGTCATTAAGCCTTGTCACCGTGATATGGTTTATCGTGGTTGTGTCGCGCAGTTCTTTGAAGAATGGAGCTTGATAGTAAAGACCTGTGGCCAAGCGAAAAGTAACATTTGAATTGAATGCGGGAACAATCCCCAAAGACAGGCGTGGCGAAACGATGGTTTCCCGATTGAAACTCCAGTGGCTCATACGGATACCGTAGTTTAGGGTGAAGTGGGTGTGCTCTCTCTTGCTTGCAAAGTGCCAGGTGTCTTGAATATAACTCTCAACGCGGTTGGCATCAATCTTGTTTTGTGCGCGCAGCGAGTAGATAAGATTGAGCTCTTTCCCCGTGTGCGGTATGCTGTAGCCACTTGAGTCGCGCATTTCATATTCGTTGCTGTTTGCTTCGATATGCTCTCTCTTGAAATATAGGGCCGTCTCAACGTTGTGTTTAGCCGTTTTATGCTTTAACATCAGCTTTAAAGCCTCAACATGTGCATTCAGATAGTTGCGTGCATGTTCAAAATAAGTGCCTACGCCTAAGTTCTTATTGGTTTCGGTTTGCGTGAGCCAGTACTGCCCTTGAATGTCGTATTGTTCTCTTTCATGGGTTTTGAAAGCAGAGGCTATGAGTGAAAGTTGGGTGTTTTTTCCGAAATGACGGCTTAGGGAAACCGAGGCAAGATAGGTTTTGAAGATATCCTTTTCCTGGCCGTCGAAATACACACGAAACGATTTCACGTTCTTTAATGTGCCGAAACTTGTCTCCCTTGAAGTAGGATAGAAATCGTAATGGCTTAGGTTGATGTTTCCAATAACGTCGATAGTCCATCGCTGGTCAGGGGCATAGTGCAGATAAGTCTGATAGTCCAAAAAGCGTGGTTTATATTCTCCTGTGGTTTCCAAAGACCCTAACAGATTGCGTGTGGTCTTGTAACGGAAACTGTTGGTCCATGAAAACTTGTTGTTGCCAAAACCGATATACGCATCGGCCGACATCAAGCTTGCGGCTATAGTAGCTTCAAAGGCTTTGGGTTGCTTATAGGTGATGTCTAATGAAGATGACATGCGGTCGCCATATTTAGCCGCGAAGCCTCCGGTTGAGAAATCAATTTTCTCAACCATATACGGATTGATAGCTGACAATCCTTCTTGCTGTCCGCTCCGAACCAAGAAAGGACGATAAATCTCATTGCCGTTAATATATACGCTGTTCTCGTCAAATGCGCCGCCACGGACATTATATTGGGATGAAAGTTCGCTGTGGGTAGAAACGCCAGCCTGCATCTGCACAAGCTTTTCAACGGCATTTCCATTGGCCGCATGTATGTTTTGCAGGTCTTCTTGTTTCAGTTGTTGGTTCTGTCCGGTTTGTATTTTTTGCCCTTTCACGTCAACAGTGCCAAGCGTATTTTCGCTTTCGGCAAGCGAAATGACAAGTTTTTGTGTGCCTTTGGGATTTCGCAATACACGAGTCTTAGTTTTGAAGCCAATCATTGAGAACTTCACGACTACAGAATCTGTGCTTTGAAGAGTCATGGAGAAAGTTCCTTTCAATGAAGAAAACACTACTTTTCCCTGGCTGCTGATAGTTACAAATTCAATCGGTTTGCCCATAGTATCGAGGATTGTGCCATGAAGCGTGAAGTTCTGTGCTTGCAGATGAAACACAGAGACAAAGAAGAGGACTATCAAATAAATTCTTGCTTTCATATCTATTTGATTAACGCAGAAGAAAGATGGATATTGCATGTGAGACTTTCTCTGCTCTGTAGCCGGCTCTCCTTTGTCAAACGTTATTCAATAATCGTGTATCGGGCAAACTTCAATAAAAGCACTTTCTGGCCGGTATTCTTGAATGTTACAGTGGCTTTCTGATTTTCTCCTTCCCCTTCAAGATTGATGACAGTGCCCATACCGAAGCGCTGATGTTCTATGATACAGCCAACATGCAATCCATCGGGAGTGGAGACAGGAGTCTTGCTCGGTTCTTTTGATATTGACTTGGGCACGATTGGTCCCACTCTTGCAGGGCGCAAAGGACTTGAGTGGATACCGGTAGTCGGCTTTGCAGACTTTGGAATAGAGTTTTTGAAAAGGATATCATCAGTTAAGTTGTCATTTTCAATCCGCAGGCAAGACGGATCAATATCATGTAAGAAACGGCTTGGAGCGCCGAATTCCAATTTACCAAAACGCCATCTGTTTTTTGCACAAGTCAAGATACAATACTTCTCTGCACGCGTAATCGCCACATAAAGCAAGCGCCTTTCTTCCTCAAGTTCGCGTGGATTATTTGCAGACATAGGGCTGGGGAATATGTTTTCTTCCATCCCTACAATGAAAACCACGGGGAATTCCAATCCTTTTGCTGAATGAATTGTCATCAGACTAACCTTATTTCCGTCTTTGTCATCGTCACTTTCTACATCGGTAAGCAATGAAACTTCTTGCAGAAAGTCTGTCAGCCCTGTATACTCTTCCTGGCCTTCTTCGCGTCTTCCTTCAACAAAATCCTGCAGACCGCTGAGGAATTCTTCAACATTTTCCTGTCGAGAGAGTGCTTCCGGATCGTTGGATGAAAATATATCTGCATTGATTTTACTCTCTTGAATAATGGCTGTTCCTAATTGGTAAGCATCCGTTGAGGCTGATTTCTCAATGAAAGAAGAGATGAGTTCGGCAAATGAACGTAATTTGTTGACAGTGCTATTGGTTACGTTCAGACCATATTTCACCGGAGAATTAACAATTTGCCAAAAGCTGACATCGTTTGCTTGAGCACATGCTGCAATCTTTGCAACCGTTGTATCACCGATGCCTCGCGTTGGATAATTGATGATTCTCCTGATTGCTTCCTCGTCTTCAGGGTTGGCTACCATGCGGAAGTAAGCCAGAATATCTTTAATTTCTTTGCGCTGATAGAAACTCATACCACCGAAAATCCGATAAGGTATGCTCTGCCTTCGCATCTCTTCTTCAAAACTTCGGCTCTGGGAATTAGTGCGATATAATATCGCATAGCTATCATAATTGAAATCTTCTTTCTGCTTAAGCCGTTTAATATAACGGCAAACAACTGCAGCTTCTTCCTTATCACTGTAGACAGGGCGCAGGATTAATCTTTCTCCCTTATCGTTGCAACTGAAGACATCTTTTGGAATTTGCCGTTTATTATGCTGTATCAAACTGTTCGCTGCCTGTACAATATGCTGGGTAGATCGATAGTTTTGCTCTAACTTAAAAAGCTTGGTTTCGGGATAAATCTTTTGAAAATCGAGGATGTTATCAATATTGGCACCGCGGAAGCCATAGATACTTTGGGCGTCATCCCCGACGACACACACACGACGATGCTCTTGAGTAAGCTGCAGAACGATACACTGCTGCACAAAGTTGGTATCTTGATACTCATCAACCAACACATACTTGAACCGCTCGGCATATTTCTTTCGAATGTCATCATGCTCTTTGAAGAGTCGCCAAGTAAGTACAAGTAAATCGTCAAAGTCCATGGCATTGGACTTCTGACAACGTTGTTGATAGGTCTGATAGATTTTGTAAATCTCTGGTTGATGGTTATGATAATCTCGCTTCAAGGCAGCTTGGTCTTGGGCATATAAGTCGGGAAGAATGAGATGGTTCTTTGCCATACTGATCTTTGCATGAACACCTGCAGGCTTATACACCTTATCATCCAGTTTCATTTCCTTGATAATGTTCTTCAAGAGCGAACGACTGTCTGCTTCATCATATATTGTAAATTGCTTGGTATAGCCCAACTTTTCAGCTTCGATGCGCAGAATACGAGAAAAAATACTATGGAATGTACCCATATAGAGATAGCGTGTACGGTCCTGCCCCACAACCTTGCCAATACGACTACGCATCTCATTCGCAGCCTTATTTGTAAAGGTTAAAGCCAAGATACTCCATGGTTCAAACTGTTTCTCATCAATCAGATAAGCAATCTTATAGGTGAGTACACGCGTTTTGCCTGAACCTGCACCTGCAATGACTAACTGTGGCCCGTCACAATATTCGACAGCAGCGCGCTGTCCTTCATTTAATTCAAAATCCATGCTAATTAATGAGCATATACACCACCTACAGCAGTGTGAGGGTTATAATCTTCTCCTTCTTTTGGAAAACTGGGAATGAAACGCATGTTGGCCATAATCTGCCCTCTCCGTTTAATGACATAAGGGCCTGGATTCTTACTGCTGAACTTTCGGGGATTAGGCAATGTAGCTGCTATAGTGGCGCAATCTGCACGTGATAAATCGACAGCTTTCTTCCCAAAATTATATTCAGCCACAGCGTCTGCCCCATAGATGCCGTTGCCCATTTCTATGGAGTTCAGGTAAACTTCCATAATGCGTTGCTTGCTCCATAGCAGTTCTATAAGTGCCGTAAAATAGACTTCAAAACCTTTTCGCGTCCAAGAGCGACCGGGCCAAAGGAACACGTTCTTTGCTGTTTGCTGGCTAATGGTGCTTGCCCCCATTTTCTGTTTTCCACTTTTCAAATTCTGTTTTGCCGCTTTCTGAATGGCATTGTAATCAAAACCATGATGTAATAGAAAACGTTGATCTTCACTTGCCATGACAGCAACAGGCAGATGAGGAGAGATTTCTTCAAGCGGTATCCAATGATGATGCAGTATCATACTCTCTCCATTGCCTACTTGTTGGAAGCAACGGATAAACATAAGTGGAGTGAAATATACGGGAACAAAGCGGAGAATAACCACTGCGAATATCGAAGAGGCAAAGAACAGGGCAAAACCCCACCTGATAATTTTCCAGATTATGGTTTTCATTAATGCAAAAATGGGGGCACACTGTTTTGGCAGTGTACTCCCGATATGAAATTGTTTTAATCAGATTATTCTGAAAGTGAACCGTTCTTGGCGGCATTTACCATTGCCTGAGAAGCATACAGGTAAACTTCTACGCGGCGATTTTGCTTGCGGCCAGCAGCAGTAGAGTTGTCTGCAACAGGCTCAGCACTACCTTTTCCAACAACATTCTGGAACTGTGAGCCTGAAACACCACATTGCTTAAGATAGTTAACAACACTCTCTGCACGTCTGTTACTTAGAGGTATGTTGATGCCATCATTGCCTGTCGCATCGGTATGGCCATAGATATCTACATGGCAATCACTGTTATCCTTCAGCACTTTTGAAAATTTGGCCAAATCATTCTTTGAAGATGAAGTGAGTGTTGCCTGATTTGTTGCAAAGAGAATTCCACTATCGAAAGTAACTTTGACTGCTTTCAGTCCGTTTGCATCAGTCACTTCTTCAACCTTTGCATTCCGTATCTGGGCAGCTTGAGCTGCAACTTTATCCATGTGTCGGCCAATCAAAGCACCGGCACCGGCGCCAACGGCACCACCAATAGCTGCACCTACGGCTGTGTTTCCTGCAATCTTGCCAACGATAGCACCTAAAACACTGCCACCACCGGCACCAATCAGCGTGCCTGTACCTTGTTTTGTGCTACAACTGCAAACAGAGAGGACGCAGAGTCCCACTGTTGCCATTTTCAAATTCTTCATAATTTCTCTTTCTTTAATTCGTTACTTATTTTCTGCAAAGATAGTCGTTTTTCCAACATTATATGCTGAATACCAACTATTTTTTGTAATTTTGCAGCAAATTTACACTATATTTACGACATAAAAAGTGGAAATAACCTATTCATAATAGGGGTTTCCCTAAAACTTTTCAATGTATACGGATTAAAGAATAAAGATTAGTATAATGGCAAAAGAACTAAAGCAACTTACCAAGAGGGCTGAGAATTACAGCCAGTGGTATAATGATTTGGTAGTCAAGGCTGAATTGGCAGAGCAGAGTCCTGTGCGTGGTTGTATGGTCATTAAGCCCTACGGTTACGCTATTTGGGAAAAGATGCAGGCACAGCTTGACAAAGAATTCAAGAAAACCGGTGTGCAGAATGCTTATTTTCCACTGTTAATACCGAAGAGTTTCCTCAGCAGGGAAGCTGAACATGTAAAGGGGTTTGCCAAGGAATGCGCTGTTGTTACTCACTATCGCCTTAAATCAAGTGAAGAAGGAAACAGTGTTGTGGTTGATCCTTCAGCTAAACTTGAGGAAGAACTGATTATCCGTCCTACGTCAGAAACTATCATCTGGAATACTTATAAAGGTTGGATTCATTCATGGAGAGACCTGCCCATTATGTGTAACCAATGGTGTAATGTGATGCGCTGGGAAATGCGTACGCGTCCTTTCCTGCGTACTTCTGAATTCCTTTGGCAAGAAGGTCATACAGCACATGCTACGCGGGAGGAGGCTGAAGTTGAGGCTCAGAAGATGTTGAAGGTATATGCTGACTTTGCAGAGAAATGGATGGCAGTGCCTGTTTTACAGGGAGTAAAGAGTGAGACTGAACGCTTTGCCGGTGCACTTGATACCTATACCATAGAAGCGATGATGCAGGACGGGAAGGCATTGCAAAGTGGAACGAGCCATTTCCTCGGTCAGAACTTTGCCAAGAGCTTTGATGTTACGTTCTTGAATAAAGAGAATAAGCCCGAATATGTATGGGCAACTTCTTGGGGGGTCAGCACCCGTTTGATGGGCGCTCTCATTATGGTGCATAGCGACGACAATGGTCTTGTGCTGCCACCGAAACTTGCTCCAATCCAAGTTGTCATAGTTCCTATTTACAAAGGTGACGACCAACTCAAGGCTATCAGCAACAAGTTGCAGCCTGTCATCAATAAGCTTGAGGAGCTTGGCATCAGTGTGAAATATGATGATTCAGACAACAAGCGCCCAGGATTTAAGTTTGCAGACTATGAGTTGAAAGGCATACCCGTACGTCTCGTCATGGGAGGGCGCGACCTTGAAAACAACACTATTGAAATCATGCGCCGTGATACGCTTGAGAAAGAAAGTGTAAGTTTTGATAATATAGTAGAGCGAGTTAAGACGCTTCTTGATGATATTCAGGCTAATTTGTTTGAGAAAGCACGTGCTTATCGTGATGCTCATGTCTACGAATGTGACAATTATGATGAGTTCAAAGAGCGTGTGAAAGATGGCGGTTTCTTCCTTTGTCATTGGGATGGTACAGCTGAGACAGAAGCCAAAATCAAGGAAGACACGCAGGCGACCATTCGTTGTGTGCCCTTTGATTATGAGCAGACAGAGGGTGTTGACATGGTTTCGGGGAAGCCGGCTAAATGTCGTGTCATCATAGCAAGAAGCTATTAAGCGATTATTTACTACTTTGTTGCAGGGAGAGGATTTGCATAAAGAAATTGTATATCCTCTCCTTTTTTATTTAATGATAAGTCAACTTCTCTCTTTAATAATCATCTGTCTATTCCTTCTTATTGTTTCTTTTAGGGGCTTAAAGTGCCAATATCTCGAAACGGTCTGTATTGAGTGAAAAACTCTTCCTCACTCTAAATGAGCTTTGTGTTCTTGTAGTTTCAAATTGTTGTCTGTCAAGATGTGATGTATTCTGGTTCAAGGGGCTGCGCAAGTTGTTTCTAAAGACGCTGTAATTAGCATCAAATCACCTTGTAACTTGCGTCAGATTACCGTATAACTTGCATCAGATTACAAGATAACTTGCATCAAGTTATGGGGTGAAATGCAGCGTAGCAAAGGCCATGGAATGCCGTTCTGATATTAAAGGCTACTGGAGATATGTGGTAGAGAAAGGAGTGATGTTCTTTCATTCCTTTATTTTTTCCTAAAGAAAAGTGATATATTGTTTGGCGGAATAAAATAAAAATTCTACTTTTGCAGAAGAAACAGTTGCATTATGCGACTGCATCGTCTAAAAAACAAGATATGAAGTCATACGCATCTTTTGATTACTTTTATTTTTACTTTGCAAGGAATTGTGAAGCGGGAAGTTGCGTGTGAATTTCAACTTAAGGTTAGAATGAATTAAAAAACAAAATACGAAACGGTCCCGCTTGTAAGAGCGAGGACCGTTTTTCATTTGTCAATGTATGAAGAAAATAGCAATACAGGGTGAACGTGGTTCCTTCCATGACATCGCAGCACATCAATATTTTGATGGCGAAGCGTTTGAATTGCTTTGCTGTAAGACGTTCGAACAGGTGTTTGAATATATCCAGCACGACTCATCTGTGATAGGACTCGTGGCCATTGAGAATACGATTGCCGGCTCATTGCTCCATAATTACGAGCTGTTGCGTTCGAGTGGGGCTGTTGTGATAGGCGAACAGAAACTTCATATCAAGCATGCGCTATGTTGTCTTGCCAGTGAGGACTGGAGTGATATCCATGAAGTGCATTCCCACCCCGTGGCTTTGGCGCAGTGTCGTAACTTCCTTGCCATGCATTCTGAACTAAAAGCTGTGGTCGCAGAAGACACAGCCGGCAGTGCAGCATACATTGCTCATCATGCAAAGCACGGTTGGGCTGCTATATGTTCGAGTTATGCTGCCGAGCTGTATGGCATGAAAGTGTTGCAGGAAGACATTCACGACAATAAGCATAACTTTACGCGTTTCCTCGTGTTGAGCAATGCTTCGCAGGCCTCTTTGCTCCGTTCGGAAGAAAAGATTGACAAGGCGAGCTTGGTGTTCAGCCTGCCCGATGAAGAGGGAAGTCTGAGTAAAATCCTCACCATTCTCAGTTTCTATGGTATCAACTTGACGAAAATCCAGTCGCTTCCCATTATCGGTCGCGAGTGGGAGTATATGTTCTATGTCGACGTGGTTTTCTCAAATCCCATGCGTTATCGTCAGAGTATAGATGCCATTACACCGCTTGTAAAGAACATAAAAATACTTGGAGAATATGAAAGCAGCAAATAGAGTCAATGAAATTCAGGAATATTATTTCAGCAGAAAACTGAAAGAAATTGCCCAACTTAATGCCGCTGGCGAGAATATCATCAGTTTAGCCATTGGAAGTCCCGACCTTCCACCGTCTAAACAAACCATAGATAAGCTTTGCGAGGTGGCGCGTAGACCTGATGCTCATGGCTATCAGCCAACTGTTGGGACGCCTGAACTGCGCGAGGCTATGGCTACTTTCTATCAGCGTTGGTATGGTGTGACGTTGAATCCTAAGACAGAAATCCAACCTTTGATAGGCAGTAAGGAGGGTATTCTGCATACAACGCTGGCCTTTGTAAACCCTGGTGATAAGGTGTTGGTGCCCAATCCGGGGTATCCTACCTATACCAGTTTGAGCAAGATTCTCGGTGCAGAGATTGTGAACTATAATCTGCGGGAGGACAATGGCTGGCAGCCCGACTTTGAAGCTTTGGAACAAATGAACCTCACGGGAGTGAAATTGATGTGGGTGAACTATCCCAATATGCCTACAGGAGGCAATGCACGCCGTGAAACTTTTGAGCGATTGGTGGCTTTTGCCAATGCCCACGACCTCGTCATCGTCAATGATAATCCTTATTCTTTCATTCTCAACGAGGGCGAGAAGCTTTCAATCATGCAGGTGGAAGGTGCACGCGACTGCTCAATTGAGCTCAATTCGATGAGCAAGACCTATAATATACCGGGCTGGCGTGTTGGCATGTGTGTTTCGAACCCTACGTTTATCAGTTGGATATTGAAGATAAAGAGTAATATCGACAGTGGCACATTTCGCGGTTTGCAGTTGGCTGCTGCCGAGGCATTCAACACAAATGATGAAGCTTGGCACCGCGAGTATAATGTAGATGTGTATAAGCGCAGGCGCAGAATTGCCGAGAAAATTATGACAGTATTGGGCTGTTCGTTTGATGCGCAGCAGGTGGGAATGTTCCTTTGGGGACGCATTCCCGACCATTACGCCGATGTGGAAGAACTCACAGAACGTGTGCTTCATGAGGCGAAAGTATTCATTACGCCTGGTTTTATCTTTGGTGAGAATGGTAAACGCTATGTGCGTTTGAGCCTTTGTGCCAAGGAAAAGCAGTTGGAGGAGGCACTGCAGCGGATATTGAAGCTGCAACTTTGAACATTGAATTTTATCATAGGATTGAAAAAAAATAGTTCATAAAGCTTGTTGGAATAGAATAATATTGTATGAGCTAAATATAAAACGTCAAATATTAAAATAGAGAATATATGGAACTTGAATTGAAACCTCTGAATTTACCCAGCGACAAGGAACGCCCTTCCTGTGTGATTGCTGGCCCATGTTCTGCCGAAACAGAAGAGCAGGTGTTGACAACAGCACGACAATTAGCTGCCAAAGGTTGTCATATCTTCCGTGCTGGAGTTTGGAAACCACGTACCAAACCAGGTGGTTTTGAAGGTAATGGTGAGAAGGCTCTGCCGTGGTTGAAAGAAGTGAAAGCACAGACGGGAATGCTGACTGCCACAGAAGTGGCAACGCCCGAACATGTGGAGCTGGCCTTGAAATATGGCATTGATGTGCTTTGGATTGGTGCCCGCACGAGTGCTAACCCCTTTGCAATGCAGGCTTTGGCTGATTGCCTGCAAGGTGTTGACATTCCTGTGCTGGTGAAAAACCCTGTAAACCCGGACATAGAGTTGTGGATTGGAGCTTTGCAGCGTCTCAATCAGGCTGGTATTAGGCGTTTGGGAGCCATTCATCGAGGTTTCTCAAGCTTTGATAAGAAGATTTATCGCAATTTACCAATGTGGCAGATACCTATAGAATTGCGGCGTCGCATACCTGAACTGCCAATGATTTGTGATCCCAGTCATATCGGTGGACGGCGTGATTTGATAGCACCTCTGTGTCAGCAAGCTATGGATTTGGGTTTCGATGGGCTGATTGTTGAAAGCCATTGCTCACCCGATGAGGCATGGAGTGATGCCAAGCAGCAGGTAGCTCCTGATATTTTGGATTATATTTTGAGCCTTCTTGTGGTGCGTGATGAGCATACAACGACCGAGGGATTGCGTCCCTTGCGTGCGCAGATAGATGAACTCGACAATCAATTAATGGAACTTCTGGCCAGACGTATGCGTATCTGCCGTGAGATTGGAACTTATAAGAAGGAACATAATATGACCGTGTTGCAGACCAATCGCTATAATGAAATCCTGTCAAAGCGTGGTGCTCAGGCAAGTCTTTGTGGCATGAGTCCCGAGTTTGCAGCGCAAGTGTTTGAGCATATCCACGAGGAGAGTGTGCGTCAGCAGTTGGAAATCGTAAATCAGTAAGCATGAAAATATTGATTATGGGAGCAGGAAAGATGGGGAGTTTCTTCATCGACCTACTTAGTTTTGAGCATGAGGTGGCGGTTTATGAAAAGGATGCAAAGCGTATGCGTTTCACCTATAACTGCCAGCGTTTCACGCAGTTGGACGAGATTAAGGCCTTTGCACCCGAGCTGGTAATTAATGCTGTAACCGTGAAATACACGCTCGCTGCTTTCAAAGAAGTGTTGCCTTGTTTGCCGGCAGAGTGTATTATCAGCGATATAGCCAGTGTGAAGACGGGGTTGAAAGCGTTCTATGAAGAGAGCGGACACCCTTATGTAAGCACTCATCCGATGTTTGGTCCAACCTTTGCCAACCTTAATCAGTTGAGCGAAGAGAACGCAATCATCATCAGCGAGGGTGACTATATGGGGCGTATCTTCTTCAAAGACCTCTATCAACGGCTTGGACTCAACATCTATGAATATTCTTTTCAAGAGCATGATGAGACTGTAGCTTATTCTTTGAGCATTCCGTTTGTCTCTACTTTCGTGTTCGCTGCAGTGATGAAGCATCAGGATGCACCGGGAACAACCTTCAAACGCCACATGCAAATCGCTAAAGGTGTGTTGAATGAAGACGATTATCTGTTGCAGGAAATCCTCTTTAACCCTTATACGGGCGGGCAAGTTGTGCAGATTAGGCAGGCTTTGAAAGAACTCATTGATATCATAGACCGAAAGGATGCAACAGCGATGAAGGACTTTCTGATGCGTATTCGTAACCATGTAAAAGACGATATAGTCTGAAAATATGCGCCTATGAAACTGTTTTATCTTCTGCTTGGTATCTTTACTTTCGTGGAATTAAATTGCGAGAACCTTTTCGATACGCAGCATGATTCCTTGAAACAAGATATGGAATATCTCCCCGACAGTTATCATCATTGGAATGCGAACCGCTATTGGAAGAAGCTTAATCACATCGGGCAGGAGATAATTGCGTGTGGAGGAGAGGGAAACAACTGGGTGTTACCTGATTTAGTCGCGCTCTGTGAAGTTGAAAACGACTCTGTCATGCGTGACCTAACGAAGCGCTCGCTGCTCCGTCAGGCCCGTTATGAATATGTGATGACCGATTCACCCGATATCCGAGGCATTGATGTGGCTTTGCTTTATTCGCCTTTTACCTTTCGTTTGTTGCATTGGCATGCCATTCGTGTGACGCCACTCAAGGGCATGCGACCCACGCGCGACATTCTATATGCTGCCGGACAGATAATCTCTGGTGATACGCTTCATGTGTTTGTGGTGCATGCACCGAGTAGAAGTGGAGGCGAAATTGCCACACGTCCTAATCGCATGGCTGTGGTCAAGCGGTTGCAAGAGGCAGTAGATTCGGTGAAAAGCAATTCAGTTTCTGCTCATATTATTATTGCGGGAGACTTTAACGACTATACGCAAGATGTTAGTATTCAATATCTTATATCTCGCAGTCTTGCTGATGTTTCGGCATCAGCTATGGGAACTCATGGGGCAAAAGGAACCTATAAATATCGAGGTGAGTGGGGAAGTCTGGACCATGTGCTGTGCAGTGAAGCCCTTGTTCCTTTGTTCCGAAGTTGTACGATAGCTGATTTCCCATTTCTGTTAACTGATGATGAAGTTTATGGAGGTTTGCAACCCTTGCGTAATTTCCATGGTGCAAAGTATCTTAATGGCTTCAGTGATCATCTTCCTTTGGTTGTGAAGTTTGATTTTTAGGCAGGAATAATCGGGGAATATGATAATGAAAAGGATTTTTCTTAATTATTTTTAAATTCCAATCCAATTCATCTTATTTCTCCGTTATATTATGTATTTTTGCATAGTCTAAAATGGGCCAACTTTCAAGCTTATAGAGAGAGCCTCTTTTATAGTGGGAGAATTATAAAAAACTAAGGAACGTAATTTATGTTTGAGAACTTAAGTGATAGGTTAGAACGATCATTCAAAATACTGAAAGGTGAAGGTCAAATCACCGAAATCAACGTTGCCGAGACTTTGAAAGACGTACGCAGAGCTTTGCTTGATGCCGATGTCAATTTCAAAGTTGCCAAGAGTTTCACTGATACTGTAAAGCAAAAAGCCATGGGTATGAACGTGCTCACGGCTGTCAAGCCAGGTCAGTTGATGGTGAAGATTGTGCATGATGAACTGGCAGATTTGATGGGAGGTGAGACCGTTGATATCAAACTTGAAGGCCACCCTGCTATCATCTTGATGAGTGGTTTGCAAGGTTCTGGTAAGACAACTTTCAGTGGAAAGCTCGCTAACCTGCTTAAGAATAAAAAGAATAAGAAGCCTTTGTTGGTAGCTTGCGACGTTTATCGTCCCGCAGCTATTGAGCAGCTGAAGGTTGTTGGTGAGCAGATTGGTGTTCCTGTGTATTCGGAACCCGAGAGCAAGGATGTTCTCACCATTGCTAACAATGCTGTCCGAGAAGCGAAGGCAAAGGGCAATGATGTCGTTATTGTTGATACTGCAGGTCGTTTGGCAGTAGACGAGGAGATGATGACAGAGATTGCCAATCTGAAGAATGCACTCCACCCAGACGAAACGCTCTTTGTAGTTGACTCCATGACCGGTCAAGATGCTGTAAACACGGCAAAGGAATTCAATGATCGTTTGGATTTTGACGGCGTGGTATTGACCAAACTCGATGGTGATACTCGTGGTGGTGCAGCCCTTTCTATCCGTACGGTTGTTACCAAACCAATCAAGTTTGTTGGTACAGGTGAGAAGATGGAAGCCATTGATGCATTTCATCCTATGCGTATGGCCGACCGAATTTTGGGTATGGGTGATATTGTTTCGCTCGTTGAACGCGCCCAAGAACAGTTTGATGAAGAGGAGGCTAAGCGACTTCAGAAGAAGATACAGAAGAATAAATTTGACTTTAACGACTTCCTCGGACAGATTGAACAAATCAAGAAGATGGGTAATCTGAAGGATTTGGCCAGCATGATTCCAGGGGTTGGCAAGGCCATTAAAGACGTGGATATCGATGATAATGCTTTCAAGGGCATTGAAGCTATCATCAAAAGTATGACTCCAAAGGAGCGCACAAGTCCTGAATTGCTCAACACAAGCCGCAGACAGCGTATCGCGAAAGGTTCGGGTACGAGCATTCAGGAGGTGAACAAGCTCATCAAGCAATTTGACCAAACGCGCAAGATGATGAGAATGGTCACAGGAAACCAAATGGCAGGCATGATGAGTCGCATGAAAGGGATGAATATTCCAGGCATGCCGAAGCTCTAAAAAGAATAAATAATTCACAAGATATGCAGCTCATCGACGGAAAAGCAACAGCAACAGCGATTAAGGCTGAGATTGCCGAAGAGGTGAAGAAAATCATTGCAACCGGTGGTAAGCAACCTCATTTAGCTGCAGTTCTGGTTGGTCACGACGGCGGATCAGAGACCTATGTTCACAATAAGGTTGTTGCCTGTGAGCAATGCGGGTTCAAATCAACCCTTATCCGTTATGAAGCTGATGTAACAGAGATTGAACTTCTGGCCTGTGTAGACCGTCTGAATAAAGATGCGGATATTGATGGGTTCATTGTTCAGCTGCCTTTACCGAAGCATATTGATGAGCAAAAGGTGATTATGGCGATTGATTACCGGAAGGATGTTGACGGTTTTCATCCTATTAATGTGGGGCGAATGGGTATCGGACTTCCTTGTTTTATCTCGGCCACTCCATTGGGGATTCTCACCTTGCTCAGGCATTATCATATTGAAACGAGTGGCAAGAAGTGTGTTGTGTTGGGGCGCAGCAACATCGTAGGCAAGCCAATGGCGCAGCTGATGATGCAGAAAAACTTCGGAGATGCAACGGTGACGGTGTGTCATAGTCATTCGAAAGATTTGAAGAAAGAGTGCCGCGAGGCCGATATTATCATTGCAGCCATTGGGCAACCCGACTTCGTTACGGCCGACATGGTGAAAGAAGGTGCAGTGGTGATTGATGTAGGTACGACGCGTGTCCCCGATGTAACGCGCAAGAGTGGCTTCCGTTTGAACGGCGATGTCAAGTTTGATGAAGTGGCTCCGAAATGCAGTTTCATCACTCCAGTGCCTGGAGGTGTTGGTCCGATGACTATCTGCTCGCTGATGAAGAATACTTTGTCGGCAGGAAAGAAAGAATATTACAAGTAGACTTATTACATAAATAGTAACTTGATTTTTTTATAACTCTCTAATTTTTTTGTGGGACTGGTGCGCAGTGATGCGAGTCAGTCCCGTTTTTTACCTTGTGACCAGTGTGGTAATCTGACGCAAATCGTGTTGTAATTTGATGCAGAACACGTGGTGATTTGACGCATATAGCATGCTAATCTGACGCTAATCGAGAGACAAACTGCCGCTAACGGCGTAGAAGAAAAGAATAAAACTAATCATATACAGTCATATAACATGAAACATGGAACAAAACTTTTGGTGGCAGTTCTATTGAGTTGTGGCTCATTGCAGGCACAGAATGTTGTGCCAGCCTATGCCATTCAGGACAAAGACTCAACCTGTCAAATCTTCGTTTACTCTCCGGGAGAGCGCGAAGGACTGCATCTTGCCTTTTTAGGTGATGATGAAAAATGGCATGAAGTGGGCCAGCTTTGCGCATCTGATTATGGACCATGGGGAGTAGAGAAACGGATGTTTGACCCCTTTGTGACCAAGGCCAATGACGGAACGTGGCGAGCTGTGTGGGCTGTCAACAGCACTTCGCCTGTGTTTGCAGCTGCTTATTCTGAGGATTTGGTTACTTGGCGGCCACAGGATTATCCCATTGTGCGCGAAAAAGGCATTCATCAACCTGTTGTCTATCAGATGGGTGATGGCTCGTTCGACATCTATTTCAAGACACCGAAAGGCAAACGTTATATGCAGGCCAGTGGGGATTTTCGGCATTTTGTGGAAGATTCGCTTGCATCAGAAGCCGATGATATTCTTTGGCAGGTGGACAATGCCGAAGTGAATGGGAAAAGTTATAAGGGAAATGCGTTTGATGTGCCGGCTATGCACTTGAATTATATTCGTTCATGGTTTGCTGCTTTGAAAAAAGATTCAGCGCTCTATGGCGAGAGTATGAAAGATGATGCACAGCGTTTCGCTTCACTGCGCAAACCCGTAGAGGCTACATTGCATGTAGACAATGCGCAAACAAAGGCCATAAGTAACAAGCTTGTGGGTATTTTCTTTGAGGATATCAGTCGTGCTGCAGACGGAGGTCTCTACGCAGAATTGCTTGAAAACGGTGACTTTGAATATACTTCGGCTGACCATAAGGCGTGGACTGCGCAGACAGCATGGACTTCTGATAAGCCCATGACGATTGCAACCGATGACCCTTTAAGCAAGAACAATGCACATTATGCCATTCTGGACCAAGCCACATTGATGAACCATGGGTGGGATAAGACGATTTATGATCGTGGTGGACTTTATGATTTCTCAATCTATGCACGTTGTTTAGACCCAAAGAAGGGGCAGCTGATTGTGCAGTTAGTAGATAGTGTGGGGCAACCTTTGGCCGAAGGAAAAGTGAAAGTCGAGGGAACAGGTTGGCAGCGGTATTCTCTTGTGTTGAATACTGTGGGCAAGAAGCGGGCGCAGCCAGTGCAACCGATGAACTGTAGTCTGCGCATTGTCAGTGTCAAGGAAGGGCGTGTGGCTGTAGATATGGTGTCATTGTTTCCGCATGAAACCTATAAAGGGCATGGCATGCGAAAGGATATTGCAGAGGCGATTGCTGCATTGAAGCCTAAGTTTATGCGTTTCCCTGGCGGCTGTATGCTTCATGGTGACGGACTGGAGAACATCTATCATTGGAAGGAAAGCATTGGACCACTGTATAATCGCAAGCCCGACCGCAATATATGGGGCTATCATCAGACGCGAGGTTTAGGCTTCTATGAGTATTTTCAGTTCTGTGAAGACATCGGTGCAGAGCCACTTCCCGTGCTTGCAGCAGGTGTTCCATGTCAGAATTCGACTGCCAATGCCGAGGGTGTTGCGGGCCAACAGGGAGGTATTCCTATGGCAGAGATGCCTGCCTACGTTCAAGATGTACTCGATTTGATAGAGTGGGCGAATGGTGATGCCACTACTTCGAAATGGGCAAAGATGCGTGCTGACGCCGGACATCCTGCTCCGTTTCAATTGAAAATGATAGGCATTGGCAATGAAGACTTGATAACAACGCAGTTTGAAGAACGCTATCTGATGATTTGCAAGGCTGTGAAAGCCAAATATCCGAATATAGAGGTTGTTGGTACGGTAGGCCCATTCCATTATCCATCGGCCGATTACATTGAGGGTTGGAAGTTTGCCAAAGCCCATAAGGAAGTGATAGATGCCGTGGATGAGCATTATTATGAGTCGGCAGGTTGGTTCCTTCATAATCAAGACTATTATGACAGCTACGACCGTAAGGCCCCGAAAGTGTACTTGGGCGAATATGCTTCTCGCACGCGAACAATGGAGTCTGCGCTTGCCGAGGCTGTTCATCTGTGTAATATCGAGCGTAATGGCGATGTTGTTGAAATGACAAGCTATGCTCCATTGCTTTGTCATGAGAAACATCAGAATTGGAATCCCGACATGATTTATTTCAATGCTTCGGAAGTGAAGACTACGCCGAGCTACAACACACAGGCCCTTTTCTCTCAATTCTCTGGCGACAGCTACGTTGCTTCGCGTGTGGAAATAGCGTCCGAATTGGCTTATCGTATGGCCTCAAGTGTGGTTAAAGACAGTCGTTCGGGCAATACTTATTTGAAATTGGTCAATGCGCTGCCTGTAACGGTCAGTCTGAAGGTCGACGGACTTGCACTTCCTGCACAGCCTCGCATGGTTTATTTCAGTGGGAAACCTGGTGATGAAAGCAGCCAACTGCGTTCTTCTGAAGAGTCTGGTGCCTTAATAAATGTGCAGAATGGAAGGCTTCAATTGCCTGCATATAGTGTGGTAGCAGCAAGCGTTGCTCCTTAATGTCTCTCAAAATCAATAAATATTCAAGAGAACTGTATCCTAAAATTAACAGCAAACCAAAAGATAAATGTATGAAAAAAATAATTTCTATTGGCATAATGATGTCTGTTATGACAATATCTATCGCACAAACACAAACGAACATAAGTTATGAGAAAATAAAAAATGCTCCTGCAATGCGATGGAATTGTCCAGAAATAGAAAAATATCAAAATCTTCTTGTTTCTATGAAAAACGATGATTATAAGATTTACGCAAACAATGTCAAGGAGAAGTTTGAACTATATGCAAATCCATCAGCTCCGGAAGACAAGTATCTTATTACTCAGGCATTGCTGAATATCGAAAATCCTTTGTTTCATACAGACAACTTACTGAAATATATTTCATCATGGATTGAAAAACATAAAGGTTGGAAGGTATTAGAGGTAGATAAGAATAAAGGGAAAATCAATTCTGCTGCTGAGGCTATTAGCATTGCAAATCATGCTAGTTATTTTGTATTAAACAAGATTTCAATCTCTCCAACTCTCAATATTCAGCTCATAGATGATCAAAAACTTATCATCTCATTCATGGTAGACAGTTACCAAAATGATGAATACTCCGGCGGTGATAACAAACATAAGGTTACATATAATCCCAAAATATCAAAAGTGTTTCCTTTCATCCCTAAATCATCTTACAAAATCAGTTACGCAAAAGCATACGTGTACACATACATCTATTTTTGGAATTTCATTTCAGAACTTCGAGACAATCTAAACGATAACTTCGGAAAAGATAAAAAAATGTTTTCCCAATTGCATTATGAATATTCAATGGACTCACTAAATGCAAAATACGGAGAACCAACGAAGATTATCAAAGATGTAGCAATAGAACCTGACATCAATAAAGAAATCATCTTTTATGAAAATGCAAAAAAAGTTATATGCATGGGTAAAACGATTGACTTTAAGGATATTATCAACTGTGAAGTCGTTGATGATCCTAAATTTATCCCAGGATATAAAACAACTTATGGAGCAGGAATTTCATTTTTCGGCTTTGGCTTTGATGGAGCTGAAACGTATGCTACTCCTGATAAAACTATACACAATTTCGTTGTACATATAAAGATTGACAATTTAGTAACGCCTTTCGTGCATATAGCAACTGGAAAAAACGAGCAAAAAGCAGCGGAAATAGCTTCATGCTTCGAATATATTATACGTCATCAGCAAAGTAAAAATAATAAAAAACAAAATACACTTAAAAAAAGAATAAATTCAAAACGATAAATCATCAGGTTTTTTTTCATTTATGATTGGCTGGAGTTTATATGTATCTTAAACTTGAGTATATATCATTGTGAATGATTTTAATAGGCTTCTGTTATTCATTCTATTCTGTAAATACCTTTTCATTCGTTTGCTTTCTCTTTCTCTTTCTCGAAGAGAGGTAGAGAGAAGCTTTTTCACACAAAAAAAGACGCACATTGATGTGCGTCTTCTTTTTATATGTATATTGATTTTACTCAATAGTCTCGCTCCAGTCTTCCTTGCTCTTACGCTGGTAAGTCTGATAACGGAGCTTAGCCATCTTTTCTGCTTCTGCAAACAGTTCTTCAGCTTCGTTAGGATAAGCCTTAGCTACTGAAGAATAGCGGACTTCACCCATAAGGAACTCACGGAAATCAGCAAAATTAGGAGCCTTAGAATCCAACTGGAATGGGTTCTTTCCCTCATCTGCCAAGCGTGGATCATAGCGCCACAAGTGCCAGTAGCCACAGTCGACAGCAAGTTTCTCCTCGTTCTGGCTGCGTCCCATGCTACGCTTCATGTTCTTAGTCCCCTTGATACCATGGTTGATACATGGTGCGTATGCTATGATGAGTGATGGCCCTGGATAAGCTTCAGCTTCACGGATAGCCTTCAATGTCTGTGCATTGTCTGCACCCATGGCAATCTGGGCTACATATACATAACCATAAGTGGTCTGCATTAAGCCAAGATCTTTCTTGCGGATGCGCTTGCCTTGAGCAGCAAACTGAGCGATAGCGCCAAGTGGGGTAGCCTTAGAGCTCTGTCCACCGGTGTTAGAATAAACCTCTGTATCAAGTACGAGGATATTCACATCTTCACCTGTAGAGAGTACATGGTCGAGACCACCGTAGCCGATATCATAAGAAGCACCGTCGCCACCGATAATCCATTGACTACGTTTTACGAGGTAATGGTCGAGAGTTTGGAGTTCCTTGCATATTGGACAACCGCTTTCAGCACCAGCTTTAATGAGTGGCTTGAGTTCTGCTGCAGCCTCTTTTGAAGCATCGGCATCATCTTTTCCTGCAATCCATTTCTCAGCTGCTGCCTTGAATTCTGCAGGATTATCCTCATGAGCCATTGCATCGTTGAGTAGTTTCACAATGCGCTCTTTCATCTTCTTATTACCCATGGCCATACCCAAACCAAACTCACAGAAGTCTTCAAACAGAGAGTTATCAAAGGCTGGGCCTTGTCCCTTTTCATTTGTTGTATATGGAGTTGATGGGATTGAAGCAGAATAAATAGATGAGCAACCTGTAGCGTTTGCAATCATTTCACGGTCGCCGAAGAGTTGAGAAATGAGCTTTACGTAAGGAGTTTCACCACAACCTGAGCATGCACCGGAGAACTCAAACAATGGTTGTGCGAACTGACTGTTCTTCGGACTCTGCTTGATATCTACGAGATCTTGCTTAGAAGTTACGTTCTTAACCATGTGTTCCCAATTGTTCATCTCCTTGATCATATCAGGAGCGTCAACATTGAACGGAGCCATAACGAGCGCTTTTTCACCCTTTTTACCTGGACAGACGTCAGCACAGTTACCACAGCCAAGGCAGTCGAGAACATCAACTTGAATGCGGAATTGCATACCTTTGAGTTGCTTTGGAGCGAGGATATCAATGGTCTTATCTTCGAAGTCACCCTTTTCTTTTTCGTCAAGAACAAACGGACGGATAGTTGCATGAGGACAACTGTAGGCGCACTTGTTACACTGGATACAGTTTTCTGGTTTCCAAACAGGAACGAATGCTGCTACACCACGTTTTTCATAGGCTGCTGTGCCATTCTTCCATGTGCCATCAACAGTGCCATGTTTTACGAAATCAGATACTTTCAGCAAATCTCCTGCCTGTGCATTGATAGGCCGAACAATTTCCTTAATGAATGCTGGAATGTTGCCATCTTTATCTTCGTCAGTAGGTAGATTAGCCCATGCAGGATCAATGGTCAGTTCTTTATATTCATCACCACGGTCAACAGCAGCATAGTTCTTGTCGACAATGTCTTGTCCCTTCTTGCCATAAGACTTCACGATAAATGCCTTCATCTGCTCAACAGCAAGTTCGGTTGGAATAACCTGAGTAATGCGGAAGAAAGCAGATTGCAGGATAGTATTGGTTCGGTTGCCAAGTCCAATCTCCTGTGCAATCTTTGTTGCATTGATATAATATACCTTGATATTGTGCTTAGCAAAGTGAGCCTTTACCTTATTTGGAATGAAGTTTACAAGTTCTTCGCCTTCGAAAATGGTGTTCAATAAGAATGTTCCATTGTCGCGCAAACCACGAGTTACATCGTACATGTGGAGGTAAGCCTGAACGTGACAAGCCACGAAGTTAGGCGTATTTACCTGATATGAAGAATGGATTGGTTCATCACCGAAGCGGAGGTGAGAACAAGTGAAACCGCCAGACTTTTTAGAGTCATAGCTGAAATAAGCCTGACAGTATTTACTGGTGTTGTTACCGATAATCTGAACAGAGTTCTTGTTGGCACCGACTGTACCGTCAGCACCCAAGCCATAAAACTTAGCTTCGAACAGACTTGCGCCACCCATTGGGATTTCCTCAACTTCGGGAAGTGAAGTAAAGGTAACATCATCAACGATACCCACTGTGAAGTGGTTCTTTGGCATAGGCAACTCAAGATTGTTAAACACAGAGATAATCTTGGCTGGAGTTGTATCTGAAGAGCCGAGACCATAGCGACCACCGACAATCAGCGGTTTACGTGGATCGTCATAGAGGGCACTCTTCACATCGAGATACAATGGTTCGCCTTCTGCTCCAGGTTCCTTGGTACGGTCGAGTACGGCAATGCGCTTGACAGTCGCTGGGATTGCTTCACGAATAGCCTCAACAGAGAATGGACGATATAGGTGAACTGCAACCATACCTACCTTCTTTCCCTGCTTTACAAGGAAGTCGATAGCCTCACGAGCTGGCTCTGTAGCAGACCCCATAAGGACGATAATGTTTTCAGCATCCTTTGCACCATAGTAGTTAAAGAGATGATATTCACGACCGGTAATCTTGGAAATCTCACCCAGATACTTCTCAACGATAGCAGGAATGCGGTCATAGTACTGGTTAGAAGCCTCACGATGCGTGAAGAAAGTCTCTGGATTTTCAGCTGTACCACGTGTTACAGGGCGCTCAGGAGTGAGTGCGCGATCACGGAAGTTCTTGATAAACTCAGGGTTAACGAGTGAACGAACGTCTTCCATATCCATTTCTTCAACCTTGTGGTACTCATGAGAAGTACGGAAACCATCGAAGAAATTGATGAAAGGAACAGATGTTTCAAGTGTTGCCAAGTGAGGAACTGCAGAAAGATCCATTACTTCCTGAACAGAACCTGAACAGAACATAGCGAATCCTGTCTGTCGACAGGCCATTACATCCTGGTGATCACCGAAGATACAAAGAGAATGAGATGCCAATGTACGAGCAGAAACGTTGAATACGCATGGAAGCAATTCACCGGCAATCTTGTACATATTAGGAATCATCAGCAGCAAACCTTGTGATGCTGTGTAGGTAGAAGTGAGGGCACCAGCCTGCAAAGAACCGTGAACGGCACCTGCTGCACCTGCCTCAGACTCCATTTCCTGGATAGAAACTGTCTGACCAAATAGGTTCTTACGACCTTTGGCAGCCCATTCATCTACATGCTCGGCCATCGGAGATGACGGAGTAATAGGATAGATGGCAGCAACCTCTGTAAACATGTAGCTTACATGAGCGGCAGCTGTGTTACCATCACAAGTGATAAACTTTTTTTCTTTAGCCATTTTATGTCTGATAAAATATTAATGAATGTTTTTGTATATTGTTTAATTTTCTATTTTTCAATCATTTAACTTGTCAACTCTTTATGAGTAGCCTATGTGTTTACCTATAATTTATAGACTCATTTACTTGTCAACTTATCCCTTTAATAAAGGAAACCCAATAACCAAAGTGGAATGAGATTGTCTTTTCCTACTTCTGTATTATAGCGTGCATAGACTGTATCTGGGTTACATCGCTGCTTGTGTTCGCTTTGTGCATCTATAATTTTGAACTTACGACAGCCATCGACAGTGAAATAGTGATCCTTGGAAGCCTGATTAACTTTGTGGTCTTTCCAAAGTGAATTGACGAAGAAAGTTTCCATAACCTCCTGCTCATTGACCTGAATGGGGTAGATTGCATACATGAGATTGGAGTTATGCATCATGACCTTGCTTGGCTTTTTGGGGAATTCTTGCCCAACAGGGTAAATGATGTTGATGAGTCGGGCATCGGCAAGATATTTGATGTAATTCATAACTGTGGCTCGACTGGTCTGTATTTCGTGAGCTAAATTGCTGATGTTAGGTGCCTTAGGGCCTTCTACTGCCAGCAGATAAAAAAGCTTCTTGATTTTTGTAAGATATTTCAAATCAATTTGCTTGATGAGCAGAATGTCGACTTCTGTCATCATGTTCATTGTTTTGAGTAAGTTTTCCGAAAAGTTGGTGTGTTCTAAAAAGAATGGATAAAAGCCATGATGAATATAATCATGGAAGTATTTCTGAGGACTTATGAGCGGGAGAATGTCCTTGATGATATGTTCATGATTATGCAATATCTCAGATAGAGTGTAAGCATGAAAGTTATTTCCTGTCATAAGATTAAGATATTCACGGAAAGACAGCCCCCGAAGATTATAGCTTTCGACAATATTATGGAGTTCTGGGTTTTCTTCTTTGAGCCTCATCACACTGCTACCCGTGAATATAATCTTTAGATTAGGATAGGAATCATAACATTTGCGAAGCTCTACGCTCCAATTAGGTTGCTTGAATACCTGGTCTATCAGTAGTACTTTTCCTCCGTTGTTGACAAAGTCCCCGGCGAATTCTGCAATACCTTTACTTTGGAAATAAAAGTTGTTCATATTGACATAGAGGCATCGCCGATCGTGTGCGCCAAACTTTTCCTTGGCATATTGCAGTAGAAATGTGGTCTTTCCTACACCGCGTGTCCCTTTAATGCCAATCATGCGACCGTTCCAGTTAATCTCATCCATAAGGGTGCGACGTACTGATACGTTTGTATGCTCAACAAGATAAGCGTGTGTACGAAAGAAAGCTTCCATTATCTTTGGGTTCTTTTATATCTAAATACTATGCAAAGATAATACTTATTTCTAAATTTGCAAACTGTAGATTGCAAAAAAGTTGGTATTTTTTCATATTTTAGCAGTGTAGCTAAACCAATGAGTGTGAATTTGATTTGTATTGTTATAAAAACTATCTTTTGATATCAATAAATTCAATTTCTTTTTGCTCTTCTATTGTTTTTCTTTGCATGTTCATGGGTTTTAGAAAGGCTTTGTATATTCTTAAACTACAAAAAGGAGTGAATTACTTAAGCAATTCACTCCTTTTTATAAATATATGTGTAATCAAAATGATTACTTAACCTTTTCTACGATAGCTTTAAAAGCTTCGGGATTGTTTACGGCAAGGTCTGCAAGAACCTTGCGGTTGATTTCAATACCAGCTTTATGGAGAGCACCCATCAATGTAGAATAACTCATATTCTCAAGGCGGGCAGCTGCGTTGATACGCTGAATCCACAATGCACGGAAGTTACGTTTTTTGTTTCGGCGGTCACGATAAGCGTAGGTGAGACCTTTTTCCCATGTATTCTTTGCTACCGTCCAAACATTCTTTCTCGCTCCATAGTAACCTTTAGTGAGCTTCAGAATTCTTGTTCTCTTTGCTTTTGAAGCAACATGATTTACTGATCTTGGCATAATTTTCTTTCTTTAAATGTTCTACTAAAAAGTTAATTAACGAAGACAGAGCAAGTCGCGAACCTGCTTCATGTTACTGTGATCAACCATTGTCTGGTGAACAAGATTTCTCTTCTGTTTCTTTGTCTTCTTAGTCAGAATGTGACTGTGGTAAGCATGATGTCTTTTAATCTTACCAGTACCGGTGAATGAGAACCTTTTCTTTGCGCCGGAATTTGTCTTTACTTTTGGCATTTTTTTTATTTTAAATTGTTATTTATTGTGGCAACGCATATACCTGGCGTTACGCACGTCTCTTTTATTCTTCTACAGAACTTCCATTTTTCAGTTTGCTAAGTACGTCTTGGCCGTTTTTTGCATTGGCAAATAAGCCGTTATTCTCTGCATTTTCATTCTTCTGGTTTTGCTCTGCAGCTTTAGCTTCGGCCTCACGCTTTTCTCTATCCATTTTCTGTTGGCTCTTCTTTACGACTCCCACTTTCTTTGGTGCGAGATAGAGGAACATCTTTTTTCCTTCCAACTTCGGCATCTGTTCCACTTTTCCAAACTCTTCAAGATCGTTTGCAAAGCGGAGTAGCAGAACTTCTCCCTGTTCCTTGAAAAGGATTGAACGGCCACGAAAGAATACATAAGCACGAACCTTGTTGCCTTCGTTGAGGAATTCGCGTGCATGCTTCAACTTGAACTGATAGTCATGTTCATCGGTCTGAGGACCGAAACGTATTTCTTTCACTTCAACCTTCACCTGCTTCTGCTTCATTTCCTTCTGGTGCTTCTTCTGCTGGTAAAGGAATTTTGAATAGTCAATGAGACGACAAACCGGTGGCTGGGCATTAGGCGAAATCTCTACAAGATCAACACCTTTCTGGTGCGCCATATCCAAAGCTTTGCGTGTAGGTACTACTTCAGAACCGTCCTCTCCTACGATACGGACCTCACGTACACGTATTTGTTCATTAACACGATACTGATTTTTTAATTTGTCATTCTTCATTCAACTATTTTAATTGTCTATTTTTGCTAAACGCCTGCAAAGGTACTATTTCTCAATGAATTATACAAGAAAAAGCCTGTATATTTTAATAGTTTTTTATCAGATGGCCTGTCATGGGGACATTTTTTCTGTTTCATCATGTGCAGCCTCTGTAATGGCTCAACTGTTCATGTCAGAATAAATTCTATTTCGCGGCAAAGCGAATTATATGTTAATTTCATTCAAGGATATTTACAATTGCTCTCATAAAACTCGTATATTCGAAAGGGATATCTTCATCGCTTCAAATATGCCTGTTTTTTTAGTAGTTTACACTACGTTGATTATCAGAATGTTATGTTTTTCAATTCTAAATGTAATGTAAAATCATGTCAAAAATGGATGTCACTTGCATCAAATCACTGCGTAATCTGCATCAGATTGCGTTGTATTTTGACTCAAAAAGCCACGTGTTTTGAGTCAAAACGCAGTGTAATGTGAATGGATTTGCAATCCGAAAGCTGGGAAATCATAAAATAACACCTATTTTTCTGCTTTTCCTTTTCTGTTTAGTCACTCTCTGAAATGTTAAAAACAGCCACTAATCTTTACAAAAAACATGAGATACAGCAGGTGTCATCAGCTGCATGATTATATGGGGTGAAAAAGATTAAAGACTAATTCACAGATACAGCTTTATGCCAATTTACTATCAAGCCGGGGGCGATGTTAAGTTTAGATGTATTCTGTGATTTCTTCTAAAGGTTTACGTTGTTTTTCTTTATGAGGACAGTCCGGGGCAATATGTCCCAGAGGAATGATGGCAACTGCTTCATATCCTGGCGTAGGGAACAGCTGAGAAAGTCTTGCCGGGTCATAGTTACACACCCAACAAGTGCCTAATCCTCGCTCGGTTGCTGCCAAGCAGAGGTGTTCAATGGCTATGGCAAGGTCAATGTCTCCATGAGCCTTGTTATCGAAAGGACGTATCCAATTGGACATAGTGTCTTTCAGACAGATGATATAGAGTGGGGCAGAGCGGAACCACTCCCTGTCATAGCATTGCAAAAGCTTCTCTTTTGCAGTGCCAGACTGTACGATGACAAACTTCCATGGCTGTCGGTTTACGGCTGAAGGAGCCATTCTCACACTCTCCATGATATAGTTCAGGTCCTCTTTACTTATTGTTTCTTGACTGAATTTGCGCGTAGCAAACCTCTTCTTGCTTAGTTCTAAAAAATCCATTAGCTTTGAAATTATGATTGACAAAGGTAATAAAACTTCTCTTTTTGTGTGCGAATATCAGTATTTTTATGTAAGTTTGCGATGAATTTTCAATTAAAGTAATTTGCATATGATAAAGATTTATGGAATGAAAACTTGTCCGGATTGTGCTTTTGTAGACGAACAGGTGAAAGGTAATGACCGTTACGAAGTGATAGATATCGGTGAGCATGTCAGAAATCTGAAGGCTTTTCTGACTCTCAGAGATAATAATCCTGTGTTTGATGATGCCAAAAAACATGGCTATGCAGGTATTCCCTGCTTTGTTTTAGAGGATGGTCGCGTGACGCTTACCCCTGAAGAAGCTGGTCTTAAATCTCAGGAAGCCGGTGCACCAAGCTGCAGTCTTGACGGTAAAGGGTGTTAACTTCGTTGCGTAGCTGCATGTAATGGCATGAGTGTTTTGACTATTGTGTCGGCCATTCTTGTGGGGGATAGAATATCTTTAAGATTATCTTTAAGCAACAAGGCCCAGCACTTCTTGCGCTATTGAGTAGTTTTCTGTAGACAGCTTGACTGATATCCATGCAAAGCCCCCATTCCTCATAGATGATTACTGTCAGAGGAATGGGGCTTCTTATATGGTTTTTGCTTTGCAAATTACCGTTCTCTATGAATGACTGAACCGTTAGCCTGATGCGTTGCAAGGACGAGAACCTCTGCAATCTGTACGTGGGCAGGTGCATTGGCGGCATAAAACGCTACATCGGCAATATCATCTCCTATGAGCGGTTTAATTCCATTATAGACACTGTCTGCCTTTTCTTTGTTGCCATGAAAACGCACATTGCTGAAGTTAGTCTCTACAAGTCCCGGCTTGATATTGGTCACTCGAATGGGCGTATGAGCCACATCAATCCGTAATCCGTCAGAAAGTGCCTTGACAGCAGCCTTTGTTGCACAGTAAACATTGCCTCCGGCATAGGCTGCATCGCCTGCAACGCTGCCAATATTAATGACATGTCCGCATTGTCTTTCAATCATCTTGGGGACAATAAGGCGTGTCATGGTAAGCAAACCTTTGATGTTTGTATCAATCATGGTGTCCCATTCATCCATGTTTCCCTCGTATTCTTTTTCAAGTCCTAAAGCCAACCCTGCATTGTTGATGAGTACATCTATTTGACTCCACCTGTCATTTAACTGACTGACAGCCTGCATCGCAGCTTCTCGATTGGTAATATCGAAAGCAAGCGTCAATACGTCTGTGCCCTCTTTCTGTAGCTGCAGAGATACTTCATGAAGTTTCTCTTGATTGCGTCCTGTAAGGATAAGTTCATATCCTCCATGTGCAAATCTTCGGGCACATGCAGCTCCAATGCCACTTGTTGCACCGGTAATCAATGCGGTTTTCTTTTCCATTTTATCCGTAAATAAAGTTTAGAATGAAGAGAATAGAAAGGATTATCAATGTGGAATTAAGCACTTTATATTGCGAAGTGCAAAGTTTCAAGATGACATAGCTTAGAATTCCCAAATAGATACCGTCGGCAATAGAGTAGCAGAGCACCATGGTTATCATTGTGATAAAAGCAGGAAAGGCTTCACTTACATCGTTGAGTTCAAGTTGTTTCACGCTGTCGAGCATCAATACGCCTACAAGAACGAGTGCTCCGCTTGTTGCAGCACTGGGGATAAGCATGAAAAGAGGCGACAGGAACAGTGAAATAATGAATAACAGTCCCACGAAAGCAGAGGTCAGACCACTGCGTCCGCCCTCGGCTATGCCTGCTGCACTCTCCACATAAGTAGTCAAAGTGCTTGATCCCAAGAATGCACCACAGGTTGTTCCAATGGCATCACTCATCATAGCTTCCTTGATGTGGGGAATTGAACCGTCTTTCTTTACGATGCCAGTTTTATAAGCAAGGCCGACAAGTGTACCTACAGTATCGAAGATGTTGACCATTAAAAGAGAGATAACCACAAGTCCGGTCTTCAGCGTGATAAGTTCGGAGAAATCAAATTTAGCAAAGATAGGCCGAATGTCTTGTGGCATGTCAACAGGTAACCACCCTGCAGGAATTTGTGTTACTCCCATCGGAATGCCGATGATAGTTGTGATAATGATACTGAGGAACAAAGCTCCTTTGATGCGACGTGCCATGAGAACACCACTGAGAATAATCCCAATGACACCTAAGATTGCTGTTGGGGTGAACTTACCTAATCCTACATAGGTTGCAGGATTGGCTACAATGATTTCTGCATTCTTCAGTCCAATGAATGCAATGAACATACCGATACCGGCTGAGATTGCGTAACGCAGGTTGTTTGGAATTGCATTCAAGATGTGTTCCCGAATGTTGAGGAAAGTTATCAGAAGGAAAAGAACACCTTCAGCCAGCATGATTGCCAACGATTGTTGCCATGTATAGTGCATTGCCTGACAGAGTGTGAAGGCAAAAAAAGCGTTGAGTCCCATACTCGGTGCCTGTGCAAAAGGCAATTTTGCCATGAAAGCCAACAGTAAGGTTGCTATGGCTGAAGCAATTGCTGTGGCCGTAAAGACTGCTCCTTTGTCCATTCCCGTAGTGCTTAGAATACCTGGATTGACAGCAAGAATGTAACACATGGTGAGGAATGTCGTGGCTCCGGCGATGATTTCTGTGCGAGCCTTCATCGTAGTGGGATTGAAACCCAAAGCTTTCTGTAAGAACATGATTTGAAAAATTGATTGTTGCAAAGTTACAAAAATATAGATAAAACAACTTGAGATTGTGGTAGAAAAAATGAAAGAAGCCTCACCTTCAAGTAGGAGGAGAGGCTCTGTGTTATTCGATTACAAATCAGAACAGCCCTAATTTGCCAATTACAATAAGCATACTGATACCAATGATGAGGGTTATTACGCCTACCGAAACACCGACTTTCAGCATGTCGTTCTGCTTTATAAGGCCTGTAGAGAATGCAATGGCATTCGGAGGAGTACTGATGGGAAGGCTCATTGCAGCACTTGCAGCTACAGCAATACCGACCAATATCGTCACTGTGCCACCAATCATACCTAAGTTTTCGCCCATACCTTTACATACAACTGCAAGAATTGGCACGAGCAGAGCAGCTGTGGCCGTATTGGATATGAAGTTACTCAGTATAAAGCAGATGATACATGCAATGAAAAGAATAATCAAGGGGTTCCATGCTCCGAAGGGAATACTCTTGATTGCGTTCTCAGCAAGACCTGTTCCGTTCATTGCATTACCGAGGGCAAAACCTCCCGCTACCATCCAGATAACAGACCAGTCGATATCTTGCAGGTCTTTTGCTGTTATGACTCTGGTGATGGCAAATACGGCAATTGGCAGCATGGCGACTGTATTTGCGTTGATGCCAAATAGGTTTTTGCCGGCAACCCATAGGAAAATAGTCAGGATAAAGGTCGCTGCTACGACGACAGTGCGCCAGTTATGTGAAACTTCTCCCTTGATGTCAAGCTGTATAGTCTTTTGAGTGAATGGGAAGAAGCGTATAATCATGCGCCATGCAATGATGAGCAACACGATAACAAGCGGCACCATAATCATCATCCAGTGGGAGAATGTGATGCCGATGTTCAGTCCTGTGGGGTCATTGAGGTATTTCAAGGCAAATACATTCGGTGGTGTACCGATAGGGGTACCCATACCTCCTAAGTTAGCTCCTACCGGAATGGCCATTGTAAGCGCTATTCTTCCTTTACCATTTGCAGGAAGTGCCTTGAATACAGGGGTGAGGAAAGTGAGCATCATCGCTGCTGTTGCAGTGTTGGAAATGAACATGGAGAACACACCTGTTATGAGAAGAAAGCCTAAAAGCACGTTCTCACTCTTTTGTCCGAAAGGCTTCATCAGCGTTCGGGCCGCAAGAACATCAAGGCCACTCTTGGTTGCTGCAATTGCCAACACAAAGCCACCTAAGAACAAGATGATTGTCGGATCGGCGAAACATGCCATGACTCCCACGTGGTCAAGCATTGTTCCGTACTGATCTTCTGTGCCTTGAAAGAACTGGAATGACGAGTCACTGACACAGAAGAGCAGCACGAAGATAATGGTGATAGAGGTTGCCCAGGCTGGAATGGCTTCTGTTATCCACAGCAAGACGGCCATAACGAAAATGGCAATTACGCGCTGTTGAACGACAGTCAGCCCTTCGATGCCGAAGAAACTACTTGGAAGATTCCATACGATTACAGTCAAGATTGCTGTAACCACACACATCAGGAATTTCTTTTTGTTGAAATCTCCCGATAAAACAGAATTGATTGAGCCCTGCATAAATTGTTAATGTCTTTATGGTTATAAGAACAAATGATTTAAAATTGTTGGCAAATATACGATTTAATCATGAGTCTGACAAATATGTAACTTTATTTTTTCATGATGATTAGATTTTAGTTGACAACGCAGTTCTTTCTTAAAAGGAGATCATATGCACTTCGTTGTCGTATATTATGCCACAGGGAGGTTTGTATGTCGCGTCAAGTTGCCTTGTAATCTGCGTCAAGTTAGCGTGTAATCTGCGTCAAGTTGCATGGTGTTTTCAGTCACTTTAGGCGGTAAAGTGACGCAAGTGGCAAAAGAAAGTGACCGACATTGCAAATCAAGACGATAAAAGCAAGGAAATCAAGGGCATGAAACTATTCTGCACATACATTGAAAACGGTTTTCTATTTCCTTTTGGTCTGCCTCTCAGGTGTTCAAAACAGATGCTTATTTATTCTTTGATAAGGTCAGAAAGAAAGTCGTCAAGATCTTTTTCAAGTCCTTCCATCAGATCTCCACCGATAATGACAGTTTCATCATCTGCAAGATAAAGTTCGGCAATAGGGGTGTGTTCCTCGTTCTCCAACACAAAACTATAGGGTTTGAGAATGCCTAAATGGTCTACATCATCAGCCTTAGTTTTGATGATATGCCTTAGTTGTAGCGTTATCTGATCAAAGAATTTATCATCCGTGTTGCCAATCCATTGTTCAACAACACAGCGTGTTATCTCGTCGCCATTGTCGTCATAAGCCAGCAACTCACCACTGTCTGGGTTTGCACATACATGAATATCGGTCACGATAGCCGTGTCCTCACATGCCGGGAACTTCTGTCCAATCTTGTTGATGAACCGCTCAACCTGCTGTATGGTTTGTTCTGTTGCTTTCATATTCCATGAGATTAAATGTCAAAGCAAAGATAAGCGAAACGCAAGACATGGCAAAATTTTTTCTGTTTTATTTTTCTTTCTTGCTTAATTTACGCACTTTCCTCTTGGCTTCCGGGATGTCCGGACACAGTTCCAAGGCTTTGTTGTAATTGCGTAAGGCAGCCTCTTTCATGCCTTCTCTTTCACATTCCTTGCCCATGAGGACATATTCAACGGCCAGTTTCCTCAAATAGTCTTCTTGTTGCTTTAGTTTTGCCTGTAGTTTTGTGTTCTTTTTCCGCAAAAGGTTAATGATGTTGAGTTTCTTCCTGATATATCTTCGGGGACCAGGCCTTTCGATATCGTAGCGGCTATGTATGGCAAGAAAGAAGTTGTCGAGGCATTGCGCCATGTCTCCCTTATCAAAGGCTTTCACGGCATCATGGTATTGTCTGTCTGCCTTGCTTTGCTGAAGGGCCGTCTGCAAGGCCGTTTCATTGTTATAGTTACGTGAGAAGTTGGTCACTTCGCTTCTGACGAAGATTTCATCTCGCCGCAGAGGTTCTTGAAGTGTAATGCCGTTGATAGCCGTGCAGCGTGAAAGGGCAACATAGGTCTGCCCTCCGGCAAAGACGCCTCCCGTGAAATCAATCTTTACTTGAGAGAAAGTGAGTCCCTGACTCTTATGGACAGTGATGGCCCATGCCAATCGTAATGGAAACTGACGAAAGGTACCTATCTCTTCTTCTTCAATTTTCTTATCGGTTTCATTGTAGGTATATTTGACGTTACTCCATATTTCTTGTTCCACATCAACGTTGTGTCCGTCTTCAGTCATCACGTAGATATGGCCGTCAATAGCATCATCAAGTCCGATAACCGTACCGAGTGTGCCGTTTACCCAGCGCTTTTCACGATCGTTTTTAATGAATAACACCTGTGCACCTAATTTCAGTTCAAGCTCGATTGGAGTAGGGAGGCTGCTGAGAGGAAACTCTCCTTCGATGATGCCGTTAAAGACATTAGCATCTCCAGGAAGTTCCTTGAGCTTCTCATCATTGATATAATCCACCGTATCACGGCGTGTTGAAAGGGTTATAGCGAGTTTTGAATTTTCGGTTTCAAGCGATGCACCGACACGGTTGTTGAGCATTCTGAGTTCAGCATCTGTCACACTTGATGTGCGGATGTGGTCAAGAATGCTGATGAACAGAGGGTCGGATTGCCGATAGACTTTCTTGAGTTCAATGGCAATTAGCTTGAAATCACAGAAGATTTTGGCATCAAAGAAGAACTTTGAAGAATAATAAGGTTGCAGCAATCGCCATTCTTCTTCTTTCAATACAGGCTCCAACTGGTAGATATCACCGACAAACAGCATTTGTTTTCCACCAAAAGGTTCGCGCATATTGTGGCAATAGACGCGCAATATCTTGTCGATAAAATCTATAATGTCTGCTCTTACCATGCTTATCTCATCAATAATAATCAATTCAACTTCATTGATGAGCTTGATTTTCTCAGCATTGTATTTGAGTGTTTTGCGTATATTTCTGACAGAATATCGGCTGTCATCGGGGAGCAAAGGGTGGAAGGGAAGCTTAAAGAAGCTGTGCAAGGTTGCGCCATCTGCATTGATTGCCGCTATACCTGTGGGTGCAAGAATGATGTGTTTCTTCTTAGTTGTAGTAGCAATATACTTCAAAAGCGTTGATTTACCCGTCCCTGCTTTACCTGTAAGGAAGAGCGAGCGACGGGTAAACTTAACAATCTGGAGCGCATTCTGCAACTCCGGATTGTCGAAATCCATGTTATCGTTTGTCTTGTCTGCTTTAGAGGTCATCTAAATTGACTTGTTGTTCAGAGGGTTTTCGCTTTTTATCCTTTTTAGTTTCATTTGCCGACTTGTTTGTTTTTGAATTGTCTGAAGAGTTGTTAGAGCTTTCTTCAGACTGTTCTACCTTACGTAAAATAGGATTACCGTCCTCATCCAAGAACACTTCTTCCTCGCTGACAATGCTGTCTTGCCTTGTAGTATCACGCTTAGTCTGTGGAATATAGCTTGCGCAAGTGTACATGTCGCTTGTGATATCATCATCATGCGGTTTGTCAAACTTGGCATGATATTGCTTGAATTCAGGGTCATTGAGTAATGATTGCAGGAAATAACCGCATATAGGCAATGCCGTTCGTGCTCCTTGTCCTAAAGCTCCTGTTCGAAAATGAATGCATCTGTATTCGCCACCGACCCAAGCTCCGACAACCAATCGTGGGGTAACGCCCATGAACCAGGCATCAGAGTGGTTGTTACTTGTTCCGGTTTTACCACCAAAATCAGTGTCGCGATAGTTGCCTACATAGCCCCAAAGGGATTGTGATGTGCCTCCTGGTTCACGCATACCGCCTTGTAGTAACTGTTGCATGAGGAAAGCGCTTTTGTAAGGGATAGCCTGTTCTGACTTTGTTGGGCCTACATAGACCTCGTTTCCTTCTTTATCAAGGATACGGGTAACAAGTACTGGCTCATGATGTTTACCGTTGTCAGCAACCGTGCAATAGGCATTTACCATTTCCAACAAGGTTACATCGCTCGAGCCCAGAGCTAAAGAAGGCTCATCATCCAAAGGACTGACGATACCCATCTTCTTTGCTGTTTCAATAATTCGCTTGATTCCCATTTCCTGACCAAGTCGAACGGCAACAGAATTGATACTCTTTGCAAATGCACTCTTCAATGGCATGGAGTCTCCACTGAATGAACCATTGGCATTACCAGGTGTCCATGTCACTTCCTTGTGTTGCTTTTTGTCGTACACCTGCATGGAGATGTACTCGTCACGGCGTTTGTCACAAGGGGTCAATCCCTGGTTCATGGCTTCTGTATACACAAAAAGTTTGAAGGTTGAACCAGGTTGACGCATCGCCGTTACCTTATCATATTTCCATGAATCGAAGTCTATATCACCCACCCATGCCTTGACAGCACCCGTCTGAGGCTCCATGGCAAGAAAGGCACAATGCATGAATGTAGTCATGTATTTGATGGAATCTTCAGAGGTCATCTCCTTGACAACGGTGCCTTTGTCATAGTCAAAGACCTTCACGGGATGTTTCCATTCTTTATAATAATAGTTGACAGAGTCCGGATTATTCGGGAAGCGAGCTATCAGAGCCTTATAGAAAGGCTGACGTTCGGCAATCTGTTGAATGAAGTTTGGAATGACATGATGGTTTTCGTCCTGCCACGGTTCCTGTCGAAGCCAGTTGCTTGACTGGTTCCTATAAATGCTCCAATGGTTGTTGAAGTTCTGCTGTACCTGCTTCATTTGCTTTCTTGCAGCATCTTCAGCATATTTCTGCATTCGCGTATCAATAGTAGTGTAAATCTTTAAACCACTGGAATAGAGATCGTAACCATTTTCTTCACACCAGTCTTTCAGATAGTTGGCTATTGCTTCACGGAAATATTTGGCCTGACCATCATAGTTTTCTTCAACCTTGAAGTCTAACTTTATGGGGATTTCTTTTAGAGAATCGCAGGCTTCACGTTTCAAATCGCCATGTTTGTACATGTTAGTAAGTACGGTGTTACGGCGTGCAAGCGAATGCTCTGGATTTGTTTTGGGGTTATAGTAAGATGTTGCTTTCAACATTCCTACAAGAACTGCAGCCTGCTCTGTGGTCAGGTTGAGTGGTGTAGTGTTGAAATATGTTTTTGCAGCTGTCTTGATTCCATAGGAGTTGTTGCCGAAATCGACAGTGTTTGCATACATCGTTATGATTTCCTTTTTGGAATAAACCGTTTCAAGTTTTGTTGCAATAATCCACTCCTTACTTTTGATAATCAGCATCTTAAGGCCTGGAACTTTACCTAATATTCCTGTTGAATACTGAGAGCGGACACGGAACATGTTCTTGGCTAATTGCTGTGTAATAGTCGAAGCTCCACGGCCGTCATGATGAAGTACGGCGTCTTTTATCGCACCAAACAGACCGATCGGATCGATACCAAAATGTTTATAGAAGCGTTCGTCTTCTGTATCAATTAAGGCACGGAAGAATACAGGATTTACTTCTTCATATTTTACAGGAGTCCTGTTCTCATTGAAATACTTGCCAATCAGCTTTCCATCAGCACTGTAAATCTCCGAAGCTTCGCTGGTCTGTGGAGCCATAATACCAGAGAAATAGCCTGGGGATTTGCCGAAAAGCCATAGGAAATTCATATCTACCATACCCAGGTAGACAAAGAATGCAACGATGCACGACACAACACCTATCAGTGTCTTAGTGTACCATGCACGCCCCTTATATAAGCCTTTATACCATGGCCAGAAGTTACGTAAAAGGCAGATGCACCAGCTAAAAAATCTTTTTATCTTCATAATCCTACATTTATCGAGTCTTGATAATGCAAATGTACAAAATATATCAGCACTTACAGCTTTTCATCAAGGTATTTTATAATTTCTTCAATGTTGTCCGGTTGAAACCAATTGATATCTTGATCGCGTTTAAACCAGGTGAGCTGTTTTCGCATGTATTGTCGTGTATTCGACTGTATCTGCCGAATAGTCTCTTCCTGCGTTAGCAAACCGTCTATGTAATAGAATGTTTCCTTGTAGCCAACAGTATTGAGTGCATTACAATCCCGATAGCCATATACATGCTTGCATTCATCAATCAAACCGTGATTGAACATGTCGATAACGCGTGAATTGATTCTTTCATACAACTCATTTCGATCTCGGTTTAACCCTATCTTTAATATTTTAAACGGTCTTTGCTTCTTGGTTTGTTTACGAAATGACGTGTAAGTTTTCCCCGTCATATAGCAAATTTCTAAGGCATGTACTACGCGGCGGGGATTCTTTTTGTCAACGATAAAATAGTGTTCTGGGTCAAGTTGTTTGAGTTCTTCTACGAGATGGTCTAACCCTTCTTCGGTTAATTTCTTCTTCAGTAAGTCACGTGTCTTCTGATCTACAGTAGGAATGTCATCAATTCCATTGCATACAGCATCTATATACATCATGCTTCCACCTGTCAGCAACAATGTTTCGTGCCCCTGATGGAAAAGACTTTCCATCAGTTCTAAAGCATCGGTTTCATATTTTGCAGCACTATAGTAGTCCTTTATAGAATGATTACCTACGAAATAGTGAGTGATTGCATGCTGTTGTTCTTGGGTTGGGGCAGCCGTACCGATAGGGATTTCTGCAAAAATCTGTCGGGAATCAGCATTGATAATGGGCGATTTCAGATATTGGGCAAGCTTGATGCAAAGCTCCGTTTTTCCAACTCCGGTAGGCCCAAGAACAACAACAAGGGTTTTCATTATCTGATAATGCCTCGCTTGGATGACTCTACAAAGTCAATGATGTATTGTATTTCAGGGGTAATCTGAAGGTTTTTCCTGATTTCTTCGATACCTTCTTTAAGGACACCTTTTGAATAGAGGAGACGATAAGCCTCGTGAATACTCTCAATTAGTTCATTACTGAAACCGTGTCGACGAAGTCCAACGAGATTAATTCCACAATATCTTGTAGGTTCCTTGCCTGCTATAATATAAGGTGGAATATCCTGGCTGAAGCGACAACCGCCCTGTATCATGACATAACTTCCTATCTTGCAGAACTGGTGTGTCAATACGGTTGCACTGATAATTGCATTATCATCAATTGTAACTTCACCGGCGAATTTCGTTGAGTTGCCGATAATGCAGTTGTTGCCCAACACACAATCATGTGCTATATGCATGTTCTCCATCAGAAGGTTGTTGCTCCCTACGAGCGTTACACCTTTGGATGCTGTGCCACGGGATATGGTTACATTCTCGCGGATGCTGTTATTATCGCCTATCTTACAGGTAGAAACCTCCCCTTTGAATTTCAAATCCTGTGGCTTGGTGGAAATGCTGGCACCGGGAAATATCTCATTTCCGTTGCCAATCCGCGCCCCAACATTGATTGTTACACTGTTCTGAAACACATTATTGTCACCGATAATGGTATCTCGATCAATGTAACAGAAAGGGCCGATAATATTGTTGTCTCCAAGTTTTGCCTCGGGATGAACGTAGGCAAGCGGACTGATTTGATTCATATTTCTTTGAAACTGATTTATTTATTCTTTACAATCTGGGCTGTGAATGTTGCTTCTGAAACAACTTGATCACCAACAAACATATATCCTTTCATAGAGCTGATGCCATGACGAACAGGTGCCAAAAGCTCAACTCTAAAGAGGAGGGTGTCTCCGGGAACTACTTTCTGTCGAAATTTAACATCATCAATCTTCAAGAAATAAGTTGAATACTTTTCCGGTTCTTCCAATTGTCCAAGCACAAGCAGACCACCACACTGTGCCATTGCTTCTATCTGAAGAACTCCCGGCATGACAGGTTCGTTGGGGAAATGGCCTTGGAAGAAAGGCTCATTGGCTGTAACATTCTTCACACCGACAATACTTGTCGGGCCCATTGCTGTAATCTTGTCGACCAACTGCATGGGATAGCGATGAGGAAGCAGTTCGCGAATACGCTTGTTATCCATGATTGGTACTTCATTCGGATCATAGATTGGCGCCTGAATTTCATGCTTGCGAATTTCTTTTCTCATCAGTCTTGCAAACTTGTTATTGATAGTATGACCAGGTCGGGTCGCAACAATTCTGCCCTTGATAGGTTTGCCGATAAGCGCCATGTCACCGATGATATCAAGCAATTTATGACGTGTGCACTCATTTTCCCACATCAATGGCTTGTGCTGAATATATCCAATCTTCGTTGCATCCATGTGAGGAACTTTCAAAACATCGGCCAATTGGTCAAGTTTCTCTTGGCTCACTTCACGTTCATAGATTACAATGGCATTGTCAAGGTCGCCACCTTTGATAAGGTTTGCCTCCAACAAAGGAACGATGTCGCGTACAAACACGAATGTTCTTGCTGCAGCAATCTCCGTATCGAAAGTCGACATATCCTCCAAGGTGGCAAACTGACTGTTGATAAACTTGGAGTTAAATGAGCACATTGCAGTCAGACTGAATTGGTCATCGGGCAGAATAGTGATCACAGACCCCGTATCTTCATCTTTTACTTCAATCTTATGACGAATGATATAATAGTCTTTCGTAGCATTCTGTTCAACAAGACCTATTTCCTTTATCTTCTCAACATACATTGCTGCAGAACCGTCAAGAATAGGAAATTCAGGGCCATTGACCTGAATGATACAGTTATCTATGCCCGAGGCATAAAGTGCAGCCATACCGTGTTCTACGGTAGAAACGCGGACATCTCCCTTTGCAAGAACCGTTCCACGCTGTGTGTCGACCACATTTTCAGCTACGGCATCAATAATCGGTTGACCTTCTATGTCAATTCGTTGTATTTTATATCCGGTATTTTCGGGTGCGGGATTGAATGTAACAGTAAGGTTCAAACCCGTATGTAACCCTTTTCCAAAAAGAGAAAAACTTCCTTTAAGTGTTGTCTGCTTCTTAGCTTTCATATACTGATTATCTTTGTTTCTTTAGTTCTTCAATTTCTTTTTTCAGTTCGTTCAGCTCCTTATAAATCTCCGGCAGACGTTGAAACAGAGCCTGAGACTTAAAGTAAGGGAGCTTTTCCATTGGTGGTGTGCCAATCAACACCTGATTGCTTTTGAGGCTTCCCGGCACACCGCTCTGGGCACCTAAGAACACCTTGTCGCCAATCTCTATGTGTCCTGCTACGCCGACTTGACCGCCGAACATACACCACTGACCGATTTTCGTGCTTCCGGCAATGCCGACTTGCGCTGACATCACGGTGTTTTCGCCCACTTCTACATTATGAGCAATCTGCACAAGATTATCAAGTTTTGCCCCCTTCTTTATCTTTGTGCTTCCCATTGTAGAACGGTCTACACATGAATTTGCACCGATTTCCACATCATCGGCTATCTCAACGATACCTATCTGAGGTATCTTGTCATAACCATCCTTGCCATTAGGGGCAAAGCCAAAGCCATCTGCACCGATGACACTGCCTGCATGAATAATCACACGACTGCCGATTTTGCTGCCCATATACAAGGTAACATTGGGGTAGACAATACAATCATTTCCCAAAGTAACCTTCTCATTGATGACAACATTAGGGAATATCTGACAGCCATCGCCAATAACGACGTCATCGCCAATATAGGCAAATGGGCCTACATAGACCTCCTTGCCGATTTTTGCCGTTGGAGAAATGAATGCAAGACTGTCTATGCCGGTCTTCTTCTGACGCATGGAAGCGTCATACATCTGTAGAAGTTTTGCCACACAATCACGTGCATTGGCAACTCTGATGATTGTAGTATTATGTACAGGTTTATCTGTTTTTATCTGGTCATCAACAAGGACAATCGTCGATTTTGTATCGTAAAGGTAGTGAATATATTTGGGGTTAGCAAGGAAAGAAATGGCTCCGGCAACTCCTTCTTCAATCTTGGCAAAGGTATTCACCATAGCGTTTTCATCACCTTCAATACGCCCTTGGATAAACTGGGCGATTTGCTTTGCTGAAAATTCCATATCTGATTTGATGTTCAATTATATTTTTGCAAATATAACAAAATTAATTCATACAGAGGTAGGTGAGTCGGATTATTTTACGTTTTTTGCGTGCAAACCTTTTATTTTGTCCTTTCATGGTTGTATATGGAAAGCATTTCATACCGTATTTGACCATCACTCTTTCCACATCATATATGTAATGTTCTTTAGAAGGCTTATCGTTTCAGAGAGGTTTGGAATTTATCAATAATTCAATACATATTGAATGTGTTTCTGATTTGCGTCAGAATACAGTGTCATCTGACGCAGATGATGCGCTGTCTTGACGCAGATTGCATGGTGTTTTGATGCAAGTTGCAAGGCTTTCTTAACTTATTGATTTCCAGATTGGTATGGATATGACAATAAAGTGTACCCTCTTTAGGCAGTAGCATGTTTCTTACATCTGTGCATGTCACGGTTCCCGGCAACTGTGTCCACCGTTATTCAAGCTATGTTTTCCCCCTGTTCAGAAGCTGCATCTGTTTGCTTTACTGGACAACGGCTACGAGTCTGTCTGTACGTTCTCCCGTTCCTCGGTAGTAAATCAATGCTTGATATTGGTTTTTTGTCTGATAGAAATTGCCTTCCGAGGGCAGTAGCTGTATGCTTCCGTCAGCATTTCGCCTGACGTATTCATAGGAATAATAACCTTGTTTCATCAGTAGAGACAGCGTATAGTTACGTGTTACGGCATCATATTTCATCTGATATTGAGGCAAGAGCCGATAATTGGTAAAACCGCCGCTGACGTAAATTTCATCGTTTGTGGCATCGGTCTGTAGCGTAAAATGAACGATGACATAGTCTGACAGGTAGTCATTCCCGTTGTCATCACTGTTGCGGATGACGAAAACTCCCTGTGCACTCTCGTCATACAGATAGTTTCTGCGAGGAAGATCAGGCCAGAGATGTGCATGATAATTACTGCCATCCCAGTCTATAGTCTCAATACCCATTGTAGGATGGTCAACAGAAAGACATTCAAACTTGCGGTAGTTGTTGCCTGCATTGAATATGAAACCACGGCAATGTTGCCACTGAAGCCCGTCACGAAGAACGAACTGCGGTTTCATATCCACGCGGGCATCATTCCAGTTTCCATTTTGCAAGACTACCGTTTTGATTTGGTTGTTGGGAGCAATGACAGGAAGATTGCCGTATTTGAGTTTCATTTCAACTTGCTGATGTGCCCGATTGAAATCAATATCCGTATTGGAAGTGCTGGACAGTTCAACGTGCATGGTTGGGTCAACAACCATGAAACAGGCGTTCAACATCAGTTTTTCATCCTCGTCATAGACGCTCACTTTGTAGTTGCCACTTTGGGTTATGCGGCATTGGTCGTTGGGCAATCTAAAGGAATAGTGGGTGTATTCAACGTTCGTATTGACCGATTCCTGTATGTCTTCAATGACAAGATTATCGCTGAACCCCTCTAAATAGTCGCTGCTGAAGAGTTGAGTAGAGGGCGACCAATCGGCTTCACAGTGCATGATTTTGTAGGTGAACCGATGATATTCATGCCTGAAATTATCAAATGAAATCTGAATTTGCTCGCCACTGTTCAGTTGAATGACGGGAAGCATTGCCCGCAATTGTTGGGTGTTATGCACCTGCAAAGTGGCAATATCGGAAGAAAAAATCTCATTTCGCTGTGCAGACAGTGTCATTGTCATGCACAGCAGAAATGAGATGATGACAGTTCTTTTGGTCTTTTGCATATGGTATCGGTTTTATACTATATGAATAATCGACCGATTTGGAACACTGCAGCACTGACAACCCAAGCCAACAACGTAGTGTAACCGGCTGCAAACAGTGCCCATTTCCAGCTTCCCGTTTCTCCCTTGATAGCTGCAATAGTGGCAATGCAGGGGAAATAGAGGAGCACAAAGAGCAGGAAGCAATAGGCCGTGAGCGTGGCAATGGGAGCCGCCTCGGTATCTGTGATGCCGTGGAGTTGGGCAATGTCGTGTGTCATCTGTCGGTGAAGCACCTGATATTTTCCCCCTTCATCGTTGAAGTTGTTATCGTCACTGAAACTTGAATTGTTACTGTAGAGGACACCCATAGTGCTTGCAACAATCTCTTTTGCACCCACACCGGAAATCAATCCAACATCAATTTTCCAGTCAAAGCCTTGCGGACGGAATACAGGTTCCACCGTTTTACCGATTTTCCCAATGAAACTTTGCTCCTGTTGTTGCTGCGGAGACAATGTATCGTCATGCGGGAAATAGCCCAAGGCCCATACAATGATGCTGGCAATAAGGATAATTCCTCCCATTTTCTTAAGATATTGCTTTCCTTTTTCCCATGTATGGCGCCCCATGGCCTTCCATGTCGGAAAACGATAGGGGGGAAGTTCCATCACGAATGGTGTGTCTTCACCTTTTACAACAAAAGTGGAGAAGATGCGGCTTAGGATGACAGCAATCGCAATCCCAATGACATAGAGAGACAACATTACCAATGACCGATACTTCAAGGCAAAGAAAGAGCCTGTAATCATGATATATATTGGCAGTCGGGCAGAGCAGCTCATCAGTGGCAATATGAGCATGGTGATGAGTCGTGAACGTCGGCTTTCAATGGTTCTTGTGGCCATGATAGCGGGTACATTGCAGCCAAATCCCATGATAAGTGGAATGAACGACTTGCCATGCAGTCCCATTTTGTGCATCAGTTTGTCCATGATGAAAGCTGCACGTGCCATATAGCCGGAGTCTTCCATGAAGCTGATGAAGAAATAAAGAATAAGGATTTGTGGCAAGAACACGATAACTGCGCCTACACCTCCTATGACTCCGTCTACAAGCATGGCTTTTATTGGGCCGTCGGGCAGGTTCTGTGAGATGATTTCTCCAAACCAGGCAACGGCTGCATCAATCCAATCCATCGGAAACTGACCTATGATGAAGGTGGTCGAGAACATGATAAAAAGCATCAGGATAAAGATGGGGAAACCAAGATATCTGTTGGTGATGACGCGGTCAATATATTCTGTCATCCTATAAGTGTCCTTGTTTTTTCCCGTTTCATACTGTGCTTCCTGGAGTGCACCATGTATGAAACCATACTTTGCATCCATGATAGCCGTCTCGCAGTCTTCGCCTGTTTCCTCTTTTACTCGTGTCTCTGCAATCTCCTTTTCCTTGAAAATTTCCGAGGCATTTGGCCTTGTCTGTAGATAGTTTACTGTGTCTGAATCATTTTCAAGAAGCTTGATTGCTAAATAGCGGGTTGAATATCGTTGACGAAGTTCATAGTCTTTTTTCAGGTATTCCTGGATATGTGTAATGCCGTTTTCTATCTCATGACCATGGTTAATGTGGATATGATGTGCGTGAGGCAACTCTTCTCCGTTGCTTTCATAAAGTTCAATAATCTGATGAAAAAGCTGTTTCACTCCCTCACCGCTCTTGAACACCGTTGGAACCATGGGCACACCAAAGAGTTCGGACAGCTTGTTGATATCGATTTTATCACCACGCCGTTGGGTCTCATCAAACATGTTGAGTGCACACACCATGCGCAGGTTCATATCAATGAGCTGCGTTGTGAGATAGAGGTTGCGTTCGAGATTGCTTGCATCAAGCACATTGATGATAATGTCGGGTGTCTTGTCTATGATTTGTTTGCGCACATAAAGTTCTTCCGGTGAATAGGCAGAGAGGCTGTATGTGCCCGGTAAGTCGACAAGATTGAACGTGTAGCCCTCAAATTCTGCATGCCCCACTTTTGCATCTACCGTAACGCCGGAGTAGTTACCGACACGTTCATGTGCACCCGAAGCAAAGTTGAACAGTGAGGTTTTGCCGCAATTGGGATTGCCCACCAAAGCCACATTGATTATCCGATGACGCTTCAGAGCGGCTTCTTCCAACTGTTTTTCTGTCAAAGGACTGTCATCAGAAGTTGTAATGGCAGTTTTATCAGTATTTGTTGAGTCATGGAGTGAAGACGCATTCATGGCTTTTGCTTCAGCTTCAGAGACTACTTCTATCATCTCGGCCTCTGTCCTTCGCAATGAAACTTCATAGCCCATAATCTTGTATTTCACGGGATCCATAAGTGGAGCATTAAGGAGAACATCTACCTTTTTTCCCTTGATGAACCCCATTTCTACAATGCGTTTTCTGAAACTTCCATGGCCCGTTACCTTAACGATAATACCATGTTCGCCTGTATGTAAATCAGATAATTTCATAATTGTCTTTCCTTTCTTACTGCAAAAATACAAAAATTAATGCACATAAAACGTGAACATTATTCCTGTATGAAATGTAAATACCCAATAATGATGATAGCTTTCAAGTTCAGCCTATCTGTTTTTATGATTGTTTTTGCTGAAGTTGGGATTGAAACTCCTCTTTGTTTTCCCTTTGGAGTGGCCACCTTGCTGCACTTCTTCGGCTGCGTGTGATTTGTTGTTTTTGCCTGTGCGCCTTGCTTTATTCCCATTGTTGGGAACTGTGTTGTATGTACTGCCAACAGGACGGTCGCTATATCTGGTTTCGCGTTGATAGCCTTTATTGAATGATGCACCCTTGGGAAAGAGGCGTTTGATAAGATCTTCGCGTCCGATGCGCTTCAACTCTCGCTCAATATTCTTGCGTTCTTCGGGCTTATACCAGAAGAAGAATTGTCTTTGTGCAAGCTTCTCTCGTGGCGTCTTTGCACTGTAAACAGGTTCAAGAGTGTAAGGATCGTAGCCCGTATACCATGTTTCAGTGGATATGGTCATTGGGGTTGGTGTAAAATCCTGCACCTGTTCCAGGTGAAAGTCAAGGTCTTTTGTTATCACGGCAAGCTCGGCCATGTCTTCTTCGTGGCATCCTGGATGAGAACTGATAAAGTAAGGGATAATCTGTTGCTTGAGACCGGCTTCCTTGTTGATATGATCAAAGATACGCTTGAATTCATAGAATTGTGAGAAAGAGGGCTTACGCATCAATTTCAATACGCTCTCCTGGGTGTGCTCCGGGGCTATTTTCAAGCGTCCGCTGACATGATTTTCAATAAGTTCACGCGTATATTGGCGGGTAGAAGCATTGGCTTTTTCGTCTTTACCTTTATGTAAGAGCAGGTCATAACGCACACCGCTGCCAATGAAACTTTTCTTTATACCGGGCAAGGCATCAACAGCGTGATAGATATCAAGCAGTTTTGTATGATCAGTATCAAGGTTAGGACAAATCTGCGGATTGATACATGAAGGACGTTTGCAGCGTTCACAGGCCTTAAGGTTGCGCCCATGCATGCCATACATATTAGCAGAAGGGCCGCCTAAGTCAGAAAGATAGCCTTTGAAATCAGGCATCTGAATTATTTTCTTGGCCTCATTGACGATGCTCTTCTTGCTTCTGCATGCTACAAACTTACCCTGATGAGCGGATATTGTGCAGAAAGCGCAACCTCCAAAACAGCCTTGATGCATGTTGATGGAAAACTTAATCATCTCATAGGCAGGTAGTTTCTTTCCTTTGTATTTAGGATGTGGCAGTCGCGTATAAGGCAAATCAAAGATTGCATCCAATTCTTCTGTTGTCATGGTTGGGTAGGGGGGATTGACAACGGCATACATATTGCCGACTTGTTGCAATAGTCGCTGGGCATGTATCTTATTGGATTCTTCCTCTATATGACGATAATTTTCAGCTTCTGCTTTCTTGTTTTGCAGACATTGTTCATGAGAATGGAGCACAATGTCATCCTCCATGATACCGCCTTCAATATCTTGTTCTTTTGCAAGATATACCGTCTGTGGGATATTATGGATACAATTTATGGGTAGTCCTGCTTCTAATTCTTTGCAAAGCTGAATGATTGACTTTGTTCCCGAGCCATATAAGATGATATCTGCCCCGCTGTCACAAAGAATACAACGACGCAGTTTATCCTGCCAATAGTCATAATGTGTCAGTCGACGCATAGAAGCTTCAATGCCTCCTAAAGCCACAGGTACATCGGGATAAAGTTTCTTTAGTATCTGAGAGTATACGATAGTTGGATATTCTGGACGGCAGTCATGTCGACCGTCTGGGCTGTATTCATCGATAGAACGCAGGCGTCGGTTGGCTGTGTATTTATTAACCATGGAATCCATGCAGCCAGGAGAAATGCCAAAGAATAACCGTGGACGCCCCAACTTCTTGAAATCACGATAATCACCATGCCAATCCGGTTGTGGCACAATGGCTACGCGATAGCCTGCTGCTTCGAGAGAACGTCCTACGACTGCAACTCCAAATGAAGGGTGATCGATATAGGCATCGCCCGAAAAGAGGATAACATCAAGTTCATCCCAACCTCTCAGTTCGCATTCTTTCTTGGTTGTCGGGAGGAAATCTGTCAGTTTGTATTGCTCTGAATTCAATCTTTTATAGCTTATAGTGGTGGAAAAAACTGTATTTTCGACCACGATATATTAAACTTCTTCTGCCTGTTCTTCTTGCGTTTCACCTTGCTTGTTCTTCCACTCTGCATAGAGTAGGACAAGATTGTGAAGGCCGATAGCTTTCATGTTAGTATTGTAAATCACGTCTAAGCAAAGATCAAGAAGGTTCTTATCATTGCCGGTCTCACTTTCCAAAAGTGAGCGGACATTGAATTTCAGCTTGTCAAGCACGGTCTCATCAATAATCCCATTGCTGTCTACGAGGTTACGCATGAGCTGATATTTGTCAATTGTTGCTAAATGTAGGTCGCTGATCTCTATTGAACGCGTACCGGATTGGTTGGCTTGGATTTTATACATGATTGTATATTTTAAGATATTACTATTTATTTCATAACATATTGAAGGATGCCACGCATAATCGCATTACGTTTTTCTCTTGACTTGATACATTCTAAAGGGAAACCTGTGGTGAAAACATGATAATCATTGCCTTGATATCCAACGGCAGCACTGGTGCCATCACTATATTGCATGGCACAAATTGCATTCATTACAGGATTTAATCTGTCTACAGATGTTGCTGCATAATGTAGAGGATTGGTCTGGCGATAAATGTCAAATGAAGTACCAAGTCCGTTAATTATTTCTCCTGCCATTGTTGAATCATTTTGCTGATAGCTGACTTTCAGCACATCAGTCAGGAATTGTTGTTCATTAACATCTTGCATATCACTCCCTATATAGCTACCACTAACAATCAAGTTTCCATGCTTCTGTGTATAGTTACGCAGATGATTTTGCAAAGTTTTAGGCAGGACTTTATAATAGCCTAAGGCATGAGAGTCATATTTTTGTAGTCCTAAGATGAGGTCAATGGCTTGGTATGCGAAAAGATTTATATTTTCTGTTTCCAAAACTTGAGCTGAACAACTGACAATGTTGTATTTTCTAGCACTTGCAATAGCTTCGGTATGTGCTTTTACCGCAGAGAAATCATTGCCCATGATGAAACGTCCTGCAAGTTCATCTCCACCATATCCAAGTCCCCCAGGTCCTTCTATACCCATTCGGGATACGTTGAATTCTTGTTGAATTCCATTCCAACCGGCTGTCAGTCCATACGAAACGCCTGGATCTTTGTCCAATTCAAAGCCCTGTTTTTCACCATTATTTATCACGGCAGGGCCAGAAAGACGGTTAAAACCGTTAACAACAAGAATGTTTTTCGTTGCTCCTTCTTGTCTGTAGGCAGAGAGTTCTTCTGTTGGAAAGCTTTCTCCACCCCGGTTAATTGCCGTGACTTTGAAATTATATTGAATGCCGGGAGCTATTTGAAGATCATAAAACGGTTTCTTTACAATCGTTCCATTGTCATATCCAGAGGCCCCGATAGCGGTGTAAACCACATAAGCATTTGGGTGAGCCGAAGGTTCCAAGTTGTCTTCTGTGGCTTTCCATGCAAGTCTTATATGGCTGTTATCTGTAAATTCCACTTTGAAATTATGAGGGGCAAGAGGCTGTATGATTGTCGGTCGGCCATGTCCTTCATTGATAAATCGTGTGACTGTCTTATACAAAGAGCGTGCCATTGCGAACTTAAAATTAGGGTCTTGTCCCAAAATCATATCCGGGAAGTTCTGGTGGGAGAGTGTTTCAATAATTGCAGATGGCACTTCTGGATTACGGGTTTCAGAATAGTTGCGATCCCATAGATAGCGTCTTGCCCAGCGATTTGCAATGGCAGGAAGATCTCGGTCAAACCCATTTAACAGTCTGTTTGCAAAATCTTTTGATATCAAGCGAGAAATACCGGAGTTTAATTTGCCTTCATTAAAGTTAGTTGTACAAATCGCCAATGAACCAATAAGTCCTCCATTGCTGTCAAATCCGGCATCACTATGCACGGCAAGCGATAATTCTATAGGAACTTTTTTCCCTTCTATGCTTGGTTCATAGCAAGAACCTCCTCCCAACCAATTACTCATGTAAGAGCGTGCATTGATATCATCTGCATAGTCATTTTGCCCCAATCTGCCATTATATACAGTTGCCGGAGCGCCGGCCCATTGCGTATAATAGCGTGCTCCTTCCAAGCATCTTGGGTAGCCGCTGGTTGTTCCTCCACGCTCAATATTTCCCATACCACCACCAAACCTTACAGCATCAGCTGTTACAACACCATGATGTTTAGAGCGGTTTGTAATCACTACGCGGTTCTCTTGGCTTGAACCTTTTGCAAAATCAAAGGTTCCTAAATAAACCCAAGTGCTGCCTCCCATGGTTTGATTAACCGTGAAACGTGTCGCTTCTCCTTTGTGATAAACGATGTATTCTGCATCGGGAATGCTTTTGTCCAAAGTTTGATAACTTACATAAACGGCATATTTTCCATCATTATTCAAATATGGTTGGTATGAAATGAGCGAATAGTTTTTGCTTTTTGTTGCTTTTGCCATTCGTGCAGTTCCTGCTGTAAAGGGATTTTCTGCATTCTCATACGTCCCCAAATGGAATGAAAAGCCTTTTTCTGGGGTAGTCTTCCAGTCTCCCTTTACATTTACTTCGAGGTATGACGGACTTTTCGAAACATCATTGTCTACAATCTGTTCATCTGTTTGCCAGTCTCTTTCACGCGGTGTAAAGACCACAGCACCAGCGTTCTGCAGCATTGGAAGCAGATAAGGAACTACGATAGTTTGTGTAAACAAGTCTTCTGTTGTACCGAAAAGATTAGGGCGTTGCCACTTCCATACTCCTTTGTCAGCGTCATAATAGCGGCCATGGCTTGCCCATAGGGTTATATGTCTGTTATGCAATCCATGGGTTATGCCAAATGGACGCGAGGCATTCTCTGTCCAAGGAGCATCTTTATATTCAATATCACCCCAAAAACGATTTCCTTCATTGTCTGGAACAATTGCATCTTCAGGAAGATATTGCAGGGGCGTTCCACATGTCTGAACAGATAGCTGATATTTCCTGCAGTATGATGGCAATACCTTTTTGATACCCTTAAATAACTTCTTTACATCTCTTGATGTAAGATCTTGATTAGCAAAGTTATTACTTATTGAGATAATAACAGTTTCTCTGCTATTGTCTATCTGTAATTTATCAATACTTATAAGGTCGGAAGAATGTTTCTTCTCCGTGCAATATTTTGTCAGATAGTTGCCTATGGTATTCTTTAATGACGCATCTTCCACCGGCATAAAACCATAGAGTGGGGAAGAAAGCGCCAAGATTAATCCAAAAGCAACTATTTTCTTTCTCATATAAAAATTTGATTTAGTATGCAAAGTTTTCAGGCTTTTTGCCTTTAAACTCTTTGAAATAAGCTTTTATCTTCGGCATATCTTCATCAATGTTGCCCGAAGGTATAAAGCTTTCTGTGCATGTTATTTTCTTCTTCTCATAGTCTACACCGTATAAGAGAATAGGAATACCAGCTTTCAAGGCAATGAAATAGAACCCTTTTTTCCAGTCTGCATTAGGAGAACGGGTACCCTCCGGGGTGATGCATAGCTTGAAAGAAGTTTTCTTTGCAGCTGTTTCAGCCAGATTGTCGGTCATACTTGTGTGTTTGGATCTCCATACAGGAATTCCCCCCAACCTCTTAAAGATAACTCCCAAAGGCCAGAAGAACCACTCTTTCTTCATCAGAAAGTTTGTCTTTAGGCCTTCCGCCTTTGTGTAAAGCTGCCCGATGAGGAAGTCCCAATTGCTCGTATGTGGCGCAAGGCAAATGATAAACTTGTCTGGATGAGCTACAGTAATCTCCTTAGTCCATCCCATTTTCTTATAAAGTAGCCAGTTGCAGAATGTTCTAATCATTTCCTTTTATAAATTCTGAATATGGTCTACAATCTCAGCAGCCTGTTTGTTGAAGTCTTCAATGATAGCTTTATAGTAGGTCTTTGCGGGCAATCCCGGTTCAGGATGAGACACACGGCGGATAAAATCACTGTGGACTCTGAGGATGGAAACCAATAGTGCATCGACATTCTCCTGCCTTACTTCCTTGTTGTATAAAGCTGCTGCTACAGTTTCTGCAAACAGATCACTGCAAATGTAATTGATAGATTGTTTCAATGTGCGTTTATTTGCCATAATATTCCATATTTGATATTTCTACATGCCAAAGATAGAAAAAAATAAGAAAAGCAGTGCATATAAAGTGGAAAAAGTTTTCTTTAATCCTCGTTTTCTCTTTTTTTATTTCCATATGTCATGGAAAAACCGTATTTTTGCAGCTGTTCTAAAGTCTGAAATTAGTTATTCTAAAATATATAAAGCTAACAAAATTATGGAAATTAGTGCATTGCAGAAAGAAAGAGCTGCTTATCAGCCAAAGCTGCCTAAGGCTCTTCAAGGTGCAGTAAAGATTGTAGAGGGTGCTCCCACAAAGAGTGTTGACAATCAAGAAGAAATCAAAAAGCTGTTCCCTAACACCTATGGTATGCCTCTGATAGAGTTCGTGCCGGGTGAGGAAAACAACACCAAGAGGATTAATATCGGTGTTATTCTCTCCGGAGGTCAGGCTCCCGGTGGACACAATGTCATCAGTGGTTTGTTTGATGCTGTCAAAAAGCTGAATTCGGAGAACCGTCTTTATGGCTTCCTGATGGGGCCAGGCGGTCTTGTTGACCATAAATATATTGAGATTACAGCCGATTTTATTGACCAATATCGCAACACCGGTGGCTTCGACATGATTGGTTCGGGGCGTACAAAGCTTGAAAAAGAAGATCAATTCGAAAAGGGTCTTGAGATTATCCGTAAGTTGGATATCTCGGCTATTGTTATCATCGGTGGTGATGATTCCAATACCAATGCCTGTGTTCTGGCTGAATATTATGCAGCTAAGAAGTATGGTGTTCAGGTTATCGGCTGCCCTAAGACCATTGATGGCGACTTGAAGAACGACCAGATTGAGACTTCTTTCGGTTTCGATACGGCAACAAAGACCTATTCTGAGCTTATCGGCAACATTGAGCGCGACTGTAATTCAGCCCGCAAATATTGGCACTTCGTCAAACTGATGGGCCGTTCTGCATCTCATATTGCACTTGAATGTGCACTTCAGACCCAACCGAATATCTGCCTCATTTCAGAGGAAATCGAAGCAAAGGACATGACACTCAATGCGGTTGTAGAGAATATAGCCAAGGCTGTTGCTCATCGCGCAGAGCAGGGAAACAACTTCGGTGTTGTCTTGATCCCTGAAGGTCTGATAGAGTTTATTCCTGCCATAGGTCGCCTGATTCAAGAACTGAACGACCTTCTTGCTGCACATGGTGCTGATTATAAAGACCTTGACAAGGATGCTCAGCGTGAATATATCCTCTCACATCTGTCAAAAGAGAATGCCGCTACGTTTGAGACGCTGCCCGAAGGCGTTGCCCGCCAGTTGAGTCTTGACCGTGATCCTCACGGAAACGTACAGGTTTCACTGATTGAAACAGAGAAACTGCTCTCTGAAATGGTTGCTGCCAAGCTCGCAAAATGGGCCAAGGAGGGTAAGTACAACGGTACTTTTGCTGCTCAACATCACTTCTTCGGTTACGAAGGTCGTTGTGCTGCTCCATCCAACTTTGATGCAGACTACTGCTACGCTTTAGGTACAAGTGCGGCTCAGCTCGTTGCAAACGGCAAGACCGGTTACATGGCAATTGTCAAGAACACCATTGCCAAGACCGATGAATGGAGAGCCGGTGGTGTGCCAATCACAATGATGATGAACATGGAGAAGCGTAATGGTGAGATGAAACCTGTTATCCGCAAGGCACTTGTTGAGCTTGATGGCAAGCCTTTCAAGACTTTTGCTGCCAAGCGTGATGAGTGGGCTATGAATACGGAATACGTTTACCCGGGCCCAATTCAGTATTGGGGGCCTGCTGAGGTTTGCGACCAGCCTACCAAGACTTTGGTTCTCGAACAGGAATAATTTCATTCCTATTTTACCATAAATAAACCATATAGGGAGAGGAATTTGTCGCCAGACGGATTTCAATCCCTATATGTATTCTTATGCAATGATGAGTACGAAACGAACTACAGCCCGAAAAACCACACGCACTTCGCATACGAAGGGTAGGCGAAAGGCTACCCGTTCGCGCCGTACTTTCCTGCATCGTTATCCCAAATGGGCTGTTGTTCTGGGTGCCGTAGGCATGATTGCACTCTACATCTGGTGTTTTTATTATTTCTTTGTCAGTCCTACTGGTTTCAGATGGCGTGCGCTTTATGGAGATGCCAAATACCCTGCAGGCTATGAAATCCATGGCATAGACATTTCTCATTATCAGGTAGATATTGATTGGGGACTGCTTTCCAATGCAATGGTTAACGGGTGTCCGGTGCGCTTTGTCATTATGAAGAGCACTGAAGGAACGGGTAAGCTCGATGAGACTTTCTATGAAAACTATCAGAGTGCAGGTGATTATGGCTTCATTCGAGGGGCATATCATTTCTGGAGTAATAAGTCATCGGCCCGCGACCAGGCTTACTTTTTCCTGAAAAAGGTTCATCTTAACGACGGCGATCTTCCTCCTGTGCTTGATGTGGAGCATAAGCCTAAGGAACAAAGTGTGGAGGATTTCCAACGCGATATATTGACTTGGCTTCATATTGTCGAGGATAAATACCATGTGAAGCCAATCATCTACACCTATTATAAGTTCAAGCAGAGCTACTTGTCTGCTCCTGTTTTCGACGACTATCCCTATTGGATAGCACATTACTACGTTGAGAAAATAGAATATAAAGGCCCGTGGAAGTTCTGGCAGCATACGGATGCAGGGCGTTTGCCAGGCATAAAAGGCTATGTGGACTTGAATATATACAACGGAAGTTATTATGATCTCAAGCAGATGACCATTGGACGTAAAAGGTGGTGAGCATGCCCTTATACCATTTCTTCACAGTATCTCTTTTGTCATTCATCCTCTTTCAAAAGAAGCAGAGGCTAATACTTCATTGTTGATTATTTTGACAATAGATTTGCATTTGCTTCTCAAAAAACATTATCTTTGTGTCGGGGGAGAGTGTAATCGCACTTTCCTCTTTTTTGTTTCTCGGGGAAACTGTATTGTAAAATGCATTGAAACAGACTGTAATCTGCATCAAGTCAGCCTTCAATATGCGTCATTTCATGCGCTGTTTTGATGCTTTTCGCACGGTGATTTGCCGTGAATGAAGTTGTAAACCAGCGAGAATGATTGAATATTCATTTACAGATGAAAAAATCAAACAAATCATTTTGTCCGCTATTTTGACTTCTTTCTTAAATTATCTTAAAGCAGGAAGCTGTATTGAAACTTTGAATAAAATCTATCATCTATAGATACTCAAAAGAGGATTACCTCTCGATGAAGGTAACCCTCTTATGTATGATTGTATTTATATCGCTGTAACCTGCTCTTAATATGCTGACTCAAACTCTTTCAGGAAACGTGTGTCGTTCTCTGAAAACAGGCGTAGGTCGCTGACACGGTATTTGAGGTTGGTAATGCGTTCGACACCCATACCGAAAGCATAGCCCGTATATTCATTGCTGTCTATGCCGCAGGCTTCAAGCACATTGGGGTCAACCATGCCGCAACCGAGTATCTCAACCCAACCGGTATGCTTGCAGAAGCCACAGCCTTCACCGCCACAGATGTGGCATGAGATGTCCATTTCTGCACTCGGTTCAGTGAAAGGGAAGTAGCTCGGACGCAGACGTATCTTTGTATCCGGGCCGAACATTTCGCGTGCAAACGTGAGCAGAACCTGCTTCAAATCAGTGAAACTGACGTTTTTGTCGACATAAAGTCCCTCAACCTGGTGGAAGAAGCAGTGTGCGCGGGCGCTGATAGCCTCATTGCGATATACACGACCGGGACACAGAATACGGAAAGGAGGCTTGTGAGTCTCCATGAAATGCGACTGGTCTCCGGAGGTATGCGAACGCAGCAGGATATTTTTCGTCACGTCATTTGGGTCACTTTGCTCAATGAAGAAAGTGTCTTGCATGTCGCGTGCAGGATGATCTGCTGCAAAGTTCAGCATGGTGAAAACGTGCTTGTCATCGTCAATCTCCGGGCCGTCTGCCAGAACAAAGCCCATGCGTTGGAATATTTCGATGATTTCATTCTTGACAATTGTCAGCGGATGACGCGTTCCAAGTCGGATAGGATAGGCTGTGCGGGTGAGGTCTATGTCATCCCCTTGTGCCTTTTCTTCGGCAAGTTCTTCTCTCAGACTGTTGATTTTGTCGGTTGCCGTCTGCTTGAGTTCATTGATTTTTATACCGATATTCTTCTTCTGGTCTGCTGCAACGTTGCGGAAATCAGCCATAAGAGCGTTGATTTCACCTTTCTTGCTAAGATATTTAAGACGCAACTGTTCTACGTCCTCTGCATTCTTTGCAGTCAAACTGCTTACTTCTTTTAGCAGTTCTTCTATTTTCTCTAAAAGCATATACTTGTTAAAAACGTTTTTAATCTTACTCAATGCTGCAAAGTTACGTATTTTTATTGAGAATAGGAAAGTGCAAAATGATATTTTTAGTGAGGTTCTGCATTTTTAGGTTTCTTTGTTGTTGCAATCGAAATAAAGTTGTATTTTTGCATAGAATTTGAGAGTAAACATGTTTTAGGCATAATTAAATAGGTATGAGAAAGTTTACGGTAGCTTTTAGTTTTATATTTATCTTGGTAACAGCTTTCGTTTCTACAACGGGCTGTACGGGTAAAAAGCCGACTTCAACAGATAGCGTAGAGGTTGATTCCACACAGGCTGACTCTACTTCTGCCGACACATTGGAAGCACTGATGACAGAGCAACCGCTGCCGAAAGCCGCAGATGAATTGTTTGATGACTTCTTCTTTAACTTTGCAGCAAACCGAAAACTGCAACGCAAACGCATTCATTTCCCGTTGCCGGTATATAGGGATGGAAAGGTTGTAAAGACCATCAAGAAAGGAGAGTGGAAGATAGATAACTTCTTTATGCGCCAGGATTTCTATACGTTGATATTTGATAATGCCAAGCAAATGCAGGTTGTCAAGGATACCACTGTCTCTCATGTGGTCGTTGAAAAGATTAATCTGAATGCAAAGACCGTAAAGCAGTATCTCTTCAACAGGATTAATGGTGAATGGCTGTTGACTTCCATTGACTTCAAACACATGTATAAGAATACCAATGCCTCGTTCTTGAAATTCTATAATCGCTTTGCAGCTGACTCCGCTTTTCAGATGCAGAGTGTGCATGATCCATTGGCTTTTGTCGGGCCTGATCCCGATAATGATTTCAGCAATACATCGGGAACACTGCTTCCTGAACAATGGCCTTCGTTTGCACCGGAGCTTCCTCGTGAACTGATTTATAATATTATCTATGGGCAGAAGTACACGGAAAGCAATCAGAAAATATTCGTTATTCGCGGTATTGCCAATGGTCTGGAAACCGAATTGACCTTTAAGCGGCACGGTGGAAAATGGATGTTGACAAAACTCTCAATGTAACTTGTGAAACCATGAAAGATATTAGAAACTATAGTTTGCTGAAGCACAACACTTTTGGTATTGATGCTTTGTGTAAACGTTTCCTGGAATATGCTTCTGTAAACGAAGCAAAAGAATTAGTATTGCAGCTGACAGATGATGACAGTCCGATTTTAATCATAGGAGAGGGAAGCAATCTTCTCTTGCAAGGTGACTATCCCGGAACGGTCATTCATTCTGCCGTGCGTGGTATAGAGGTGAAACCTGTGGAAAATGGTTACTTGCTTCGTTGTGGCTCCGGTGAGATATTCGATGATGTAGTGGCCTATGCTGTTTCCCATGGCTATTATGGTATGGAGAACCTTTCACTTATTCCAGGTGAAGTGGGGGCAAGTGCTGTTCAGAACATCGGGGCATATGGTGCTGAAGCAAAGGATTTCATAGAGGAGATAGAAGCTGTAGAAATAGCAACAGGGAGGGAAGTTAGACTCGCAAACAGTGCGTGTGAATATAGTTATCGGCAAAGTAAATTCAAGCATGAATGGAAAGAAAAGTTTCTGATTACAGCTGTTACTTACCGTCTTTCAAACGTTTTCACTCCCCGATTGGATTATGGGAATATCCGCACCAAGCTTGCTGAAAAGAAGATTATGCAGCCAACGGCAGAGGAGTTGCGCCGTACAATCATTGAAATACGGCAGGAAAAACTCCCCGATCCCAAAGTAATGGGAAATGCCGGCAGCTTCTTTATGAACCCTATTGTGGATGAAGATAAATATAAACAGTTGCGCATGCAATATCCTCAGATACCTTCTTATCAGGTCACTGAACACACTTACAAAATTCCGGCTGGTTGGATGATTGAGCAGTGTGGCTGGAAAGGCAAGGCTTTGGGTAAGGCCGGAGTGCATGACAAGCAGGCTTTGGTGTTGGTTAATCGTGGTGGTGCTTCTGGAAAGGATATTATCACACTATGCCATACCATTCAGCATGATGTGAAAGAACGTTTCGGGATAGAGATTAATCCGGAGGTGAATATACGATGAAAGTGATTCTTCTGGGCACGGGAACCTCTCAGGGAGTTCCCGTTTTAGGTTGTAATTGCGAAGTATGCAAAAGCAGTGATCCTCGCGATCATCGTTTTCGGACTTCTGCTTTGATTGAAACGGAGTCGACCCGAATACTGATAGACTGTGGCCCTGACTTCAGGGAACAAATGCTTTTGCAGCCTTTCAGGAAGATTGATGCCGTTTTACTGACGCATATTCACTATGATCACGTGGGTGGTATTGATGACCTGCGCCCATTTTGTAAATTCGGTGACATTGATATTTATACGGATTCAAATGTCATTCATGGGCTAAAGCACAACATGCCCTATTGTTTTCCCACGAATGGAGACCTCTATCCGGGAGTTCCCAGACTGGTTTTGCATGAGATTAGACCGCATGAAAGATTTTCTGTTGGTGATATTGACATTGTTCCCATAACAGTGATGCACGATACATTGCCTGTTCTTGGTTTCAGAATGGGCAAACTTGCCTATATCACAGACATGAAGCGGATAGAAGAAACAGAGCTTTCTTACCTGGAAGGTATAGAGGTGTTGGTTGTCAATGGGTTAAGATGGAAGCGGGAACATCATAGCCACCAACTGATTGATGATGCCATTGCCTTTTCCAAAGTGCTTGGTGTAAAACGGGTTTATCTTATTCACATGACACACGAAATCGGCTTGCATAATGAAGCAGGCCGACTTCTTCCTCATGGTGTTGAATTTGGGTATGACGGTGAAACGATTACCGTTTGAACTTGCGGTAAAGCTTCCAACCCAATATTGCACCGTCAATGACAGTTGCACCTGTATTGATAAGACTTGATATCCGTTTTGAAGGTGATGTGTTCTTATCGAAGATATCAGATGGTTTGAAAAGGCTATGCCAAAGTGTCCGTATCTTCTGGTCGTCCTTCAAGATGTCATTACGCAGCATTTCCTTGCGTATTCTGATATCATTAAGTGATTTATATTCAGTAACAGTTTCCATGAATTATTTGCTGAAAAAAAGGTTTGCTAAGAAACGGACCAAAGGCCTTTCTATCCACTGATGCCTAAAAAGAATACACAAGACGAGTAGTAAAAGGTAGCAACACCCCACGATAGAGAAAGCGGCAACACTTCCCAAGCAAGTGCTGAGCAGAAAAGCTGCGGCAAAACTGAGGTAAATAAGTGCTAACATCATTAGAACAACGATTACTGCCGAGATTGTAATTGCAGTAATCAGCCGCACGACTTTCTCAACTACATCAAGCTTCAAACATTCTTTCTGAAGCTCGATGTAGTGTTTGAACACCTCTACGAGTTGTCCTATAGTTTCGATATTTCTGTCGTTTGAGAACATGATTATTCAGCAACAACGTCAGTAGCAGCGTCTTTGATGTCATCAACGAAGTCGTCTACATCCTTGCGTGTAAGTTTGATATTATGCTTCTTGCAGAAATCATCAACCGCATCGGTAATCTTTGTACGTGTGTCTGTTCCCTTTTCCGGAGCCATCAACAGACCTAATGCAGCACCAGCAATAGCACCACCTAAGAATGCTCCAATGTAACCTAATGTCTTCATAATCCTAAAATTTAGTTGATAAATATATAAACTTGTATCCTTTAATATCTTAATATATCGTCATGAATACATAGGCAAATATAATAAAAGTTTTGCAATAAAACAATGAAAGCGAATTCAAATTTTATTAAATCCTTATGATTTTCTTGATTTAACAAACTTTATGTGGGCTTTTCGCAGGTAATTGTGATATATTTTGTATTTTCGCACGAAATATGATTAAAGTCTAATTTCATTAAAATAAGAGAATTATGAAAAAAACTATGGTATTGTGTATAAGTCTCTGTACGGCTTTAGCTTTTACAAGTTGTAAGTCAAGTGAGAGTGCTTATAAGAAGGCGTATGACAAGGCTAAGGCCCAAGAAGCAACGCAACAGAGTGAGCCTATGACAACTTCTCCGGTGGTTACTCCACTTGAGCAGAAATCTGCAACCGAGACAACGGTGATGGATAATGTGGATAATGCTGTTGTTCGTCAGGAGAATTTCTCTGTGGTTAATGGCCCTGAAGTCAAGAATTTCGGTGTTGTAGTAGGTTCTTTCTCATTGAAAGCCAATGCCGAAGGTGTTCAGAATACGTTGAGAAATGCCGGATATAATCCAACGATTGTCTATAACAATGAGCGTAATATGTATCGAGTAGTTGCTACTTCGTTCGATAGTAAGGCTGATGCCGTTAGGAGTCGTGATGCATTGCGTGCTAAATACTCAGATGCTTGGTTGCTATTCAAGAAATAAACAAGTAACTATCCTCAGTAGAGAATAGTTTAATGATATGGCACGTATACTTTCTATAGATTACGGTAAAAAGCGTACGGGATTGGCAGTGACCGATTCATTGCAGATTATTGCAAATGGATTGGCCACTGTTTCTACATCTTCTCTTATAGACTATCTTAAAGACTACATTGCAAAAGAGCCGGTAGAACGGATTGTGATAGGCCGACCTACACAGCCGGACGGCCGACCCAGCGAAAACCTTGTACGTGTGGAGCAGTTTGTCAATCGCTGGCGTAAGCTCGTGCCAAACATCCCCATAGAGTATTACGACGAGCGCTTCACATCGGTTATAGCCCATCAAGTTGTCATTGACAGTGGGGTTAAGAAAAAGGTCAGAAAAGAAAATAAAGGCTTGATAGATGAGATTTCTGCAACGATTATCTTGCAGGATTACATGCAGTACAGGCACTCGATGTTAAACAGAAAATAAGATTAATTCATGATATTACCTATATATATATATGGCCAACCTGTATTGAGGAAGGTTGCACAGGACATAACAGCTGATTATCCTCAGCTGAAAGAACTCATTGGAGATATGTTTGAGACGCTGACTGCAAGCAACGGTATTGGGTTGGCGGCCCCACAGATAGGAAAAGATATCCGTGTTGTGGTTATTGACCTTGATGTCTTGAGTGATGACTACCCTGAATACAAGGGGCTCAGAAAGGCATTCATCAATGCGCATATTCTCGAATTTGATGAAGACTCCCCCAAAGAAACGATAGAAGAGGGGTGTCTGTCCCTGCCCGGACTTTCTGAAAAAGTGACCCGTCCGACGCGTATCCACGTGAAATATCAGGATGAAGATTTTGTCGAACACGATGAGTGGGTCGATGGTTTCCTTGCACGGGTGATGCAACATGAATTTGATCATTTAGAGGGAAAAATGTTCATTGATCGTATTCCCCCTCTCCGAAAGCAGATGATTTTCAGCAAACTCAAGGCAATGATGAAAGGTAAGTTCCGTTGTGCTTACCGAACTAAAGTGGCTCATAAGTAATGTTTGCAAATGATGAAGCGACTGCTGACATTGTTTGCAATAGTGGTTACGGTGCATTTTGGTGCGTATTCACAATACAACACAGAGCGTTTGCTTGATGTCAGTGCTACTGCATTGGACAATAGAGACTATGTAGTCGTTATTCAACATTGCAACAATATCATTTCCAACAGGCCTTATTTATATAGAGCTTGGTTTTATCGTGGTATAGCCAAACAACGGCTTGGCGACTATACCGGTGCAGAAGAGGATTTTAATCAAGCCGTAAAACTTAATCCCTACGTACACGAACTGTTTCGTGAACGTGCCAACAATCGAATTGTCTTACGGTCATATGTGGATGCAATCCACGACTATGACAGAGCAATCGCCTTGGATCCGGATAATAAAGAGTATTGGTTTAACAGGGCGCTTTCACGCTATTATCAGCATGAGGTACAGCAGACACGTCATGATTTGCAATATATCTTGAAGCGATGGCCTGCACTCCCCAATACTTATGCACTGATGACCGAAACCTATCTGAATGCCAATGATACGTTGCAGGCACGGCAATGGGCAGAGAAAACTGTGAGAGTTAACCCTTACGATGGTAACTCTTGGTCGATATTGGGACGTCTGTATCTGAGGCAAAGTAATTGGCGCAAGGCTGATCAGGCATTTGGAAAAGCTATTCACTACACCCCCAATGTAGTCAACAACTACACTTATCGTGCCATGTGTCGGGTTAATCTCAACAAGCTCCGACAGGCTATGGAAGACTTCAACAAGGCTATAGAAATGGATCCTAACAGTTTCCTTGCGCATTATAATCGCGGGCTTTTGGGGCTGACGGTGGGAGATGATAACAACGCAATCAAGGATTTCAGCTATGTATTGCGCCTTGAACCTAACAATCTGCAAGCCCTATATAACCGTGCATTATTGTTGGACAGAGTGGGTGACTATCGTGGAGCTATCAGCGATTATTCGCGTGTAATCTCCAAGTTTCCTAATTTCTGGTCAGGTCTTCTTAGCCGTGCCAAATGCTATCGACACTTGGGGTTGACTGCAAAAGCAGAACTCGATGAATTCCGGGTATTGAAAGCTCAGATGAACAAGCATCTTGGAATTCAGCAGCGTTGGAGCAAGGAGAAGTTGCGCAGCGTTAGGAAAATGAACGACTTTGATATTGAGAAATACGATCAGTGGATTGTTCTGAATGACGAAGTCTCTACACCGCAATATTCAAGTAAAATCCGTGGATATATCCAGAACCGTGAAGTTTCCACAGATTACATGCCTCTGTATTTCCTGTCTCTACAGCCCTATTCCAATGGAATAAATGAATATCAGATTGTAAACAAGTCTGTTGATGCTTTCAATCTTAAAAAGTCTGCCTTACACAAACTATATGTCAGTTGCCGCATTGCGCCCGCAGAGCCCCAGCAGGCCAAGCAATTCTTCCAATTGATAGAGACACTTACTTTGCGCATTCAGGCTTCTACCGATATGAAAGTGCTTCCCGATTTGCTCTTACAGCGTGCTGTTGCCTACACGACAACCTACAATTACGAAGCAGCCTTGAATGATCTGAACGCCTGTATAGAGCAGGATTCAACCCTTGCTTTGGCTTATTGGCAACGGGCAGCCTGTCTGTTGGCATCGAAGGAACATGCAACCCCTGCAAAGACCAATGGTCTGTTTATCAAGAAAGTCGCAGACGATTTGAAGCGTGCCGTTGCACTTGATACCGGCAATCCCTATCTGCTTTATGATTTAGGCAATGTCTATGCTTTGCAGAATGATTATACAAATGCCATCATTTGCTATGGAAGTGCCCTGAAATACAACAGTCGTATTGCCGAAGTCTACTATAATCGAGGCATTGTAAAGATGGCTTTACAGCAGCGGTCGGATGCTTTGAAAGACTTAGGTACTGCAGGTGAATTGGGACTTTATGACGCTTATGCTTTGATTAAGCGGTATTCTACGAAGAAATAGCAAAATAATGTGTTTCTTTATTTTGCCATCTCATGCTTTTAGAGTAACTTTGCGCTAACAATTGATTTATAAAACTAATTTGTAATATGGTTAAAATCACTTTCCCAGACGGATCTGTCCGTGAGTACGAACAGGGCGTAACTGGTTTGCAAATCGCAGAGAGTATTTCGCCGGCTCTCGCCCGCAACGTTGTATCTTGCGGGGTTAACGGTGAGACTGTAGAATTAAATCGTCCGATTAATGGGGATGCAAAGATTGCACTTTATAAGTTTGACGATGAAGAAGGCAAGCATACCTTCTGGCATACTTCAGCCCATCTTCTTGCAGAAGCTTTGCAGGAACTCTATCCAGGCATTCAGTTTGGCTTTGGGCCTGCTGTTGAAAGCGGCTTCTTCTATGATGTCATGCCACCAAAAGGACAGACTATTTCAGAAAATGACTTCCCGAAGATAGAGGCTAAGATGCTTGAATTGGCCAAGAAAGACGAGCCTGTTGTCCGCAAGAATATCTCTAAGTCTGACGCGCTTCAAGAGTTTCAGGCTGACGGACAGACCTATAAATGTGAACATATCGAGCAGGATTTGGAAGATGGAACCATATCTACCTATACCCAAGGACACTTTACAGACCTCTGCCGTGGGCCACACTTGATGTCAACAGGACTTATCAAGGCTGTCAAGATAACGAGTGTTGCTGGTGCATTCTGGCGTGGAGATGCCAAGCGTGAGCAAATGACCCGCATCTATGGCATCACTTTCCCGAAGAAGAAACTTCTGGATGAATACCTTGTTATGTTGGAGGAAGCCAAGAAGCGCGACCACCGAAAGATTGGCAAGGAAATGGAACTTTTCATGTTCTCTGACCGTGTAGGGAAAGGGCTTCCTATTTGGTTACCCAAGGGAACACAACTGCGCCTGCGTCTTCAGGAGCTGCTGCGTAGTCTCTTGCGCCCTTATAACTACCAGGAAGTCATCACTCCGGGCATCGGTGGCAAGAGTCTTTATGTCACTTCGGGCCACTATGCACATTATGGCAAAGATGCTTTCCAGCCAATCCATACGCCTGAAGAAGACGAGGAATACATGCTGAAACCGATGAACTGTCCTCATCACTGTGAGGTCTATGCCCGCAAGCCTCGTTCCTACAAGGACTTGCCTTTGCGTATCGCAGAGTTTGGAACGGTGTTCCGCTATGAGAAGAGTGGAGAGCTGCATGGGCTTACCCGTGTGCGCACTTTCACGCAGGATGATGCACATATCTTTGTGCGTCCCGATCAGGTCAAAGCTGAATTTGAAACCAACATTGATATCATTCTCAAGGTTTTCAAGACTTTCCAATTCGATAACTACGAGGCACAGATTTCATTGCGTGACCCAAAAGACAAGGAAAAGTATATTGGCTCAGATGAGATTTGGGAGGAAAGTCAGAATGCCATCCGCGAAGCTTGCAAGGAGAAGGGACTTGTTGCACGTGAAGAAATCGGTGAAGCTGCATTCTATGGGCCTAAACTTGACTTCATGGTGAAAGATGCTATCGGGCGTAAATGGCAGTTAGGCACAATTCAGGTTGACTACAACCTGCCCGCTCGTTTCAAGCTTGAATATACGGCTGAAGACAACACCAAGAAGACTCCGGTGATGATACACCGAGCACCGTTCGGCTCGTTAGAGCGTTTCACTGCCGTGCTCATCGAACACACCGCAGGTCACTTCCCATTGTGGCTCACTCCCGATCAGGTCGCAATTCTGCCTATTTCAGAGAAATATAACGATTATGCAAAGCAGGTTAGCAAGTATTTCGACTCCGTAGGTGTGCGCGCTGTCATTGATGACCGCAATGAGAAGATTGGGCGTAAAATCCGCGATAATGAGTTGAAGCGTATTCCTTACATGGTCATTGTCGGTGAGAAAGAAGCTGCCGAAGGGCTTGTTTCCATGCGTAAGCAGGGAGGAGGCGAGCAGGCTACCATGAAAATGGAAGAGTTTGCCAACCGTATTAATGCAGAAGTTGCAGACATGTTGAAGACTCTGGATTGATCATCCTCCGGAGAATTTCATCGCTAAGCGAAAGCTCCTTTTCAGGAATAGACACCGTATAAAGGACCGGCAGCAATGCTCCTTCATTGGGACTTGCTTGCCGGCCCTTTCTGTTTTCCAGGGGAAATCCATGTGGAAACACATTCTCATCTCTATCGAATTACCTTGCAATCTGCGTCATATTACACTGCAATCTACGTCATGTTACCGCCTGTTTTGAGTCAAAATAGGTCGTCATCTGCATGTAGTCAGCGGGCTTGATGCACTTTAATGGTGCTGTGCAAGACTTCTCTGCTCATAGAGATGATTTTGATAGGTCATGAACTGTGCCCGCGTGTTGCTTCCTGGACGCATCAGATTGGCCAAATAGTCCTTGGCATCTGCTGCAGAACGTACATGTTTGGCATGCATCTGACAATAGTGCCAGAACCAGAAGAGCACATTCCGACGCACGGTGAAATTCTTGCAGACCGCAAGGTTTGCCATATGTTCAAGACTCGCCATATAGTCATTATCCTGATAGAGCTGGCTGAGAAGCTGGCGCGGTATGCCTTCTTCTGAAGGCGAGGGGGCAGCAACCGAAGGCTGATCTTCCCGATGTCTGACGGGTGCTACCTGTGATTTTGCCATAGCTGTTGCCTTCGCATGATTTCTCTGTAGGGTGCAGGCTGCTGACGGTGTGTCGGCTTTTGCCGAAAGTTTTGTTCCCGATTGAGAATTATTCTTAGAAGAATCGGCGTCGACGTCGGCCTTTTCTACTTCTTTTTCTTCGTCTTTTATTTGTTCTTGTTCTTTGTTCTTGTTCTTAGGAAAGCTAACTTTCTGATTATCAAGTGTCTCATTTGTTAATTTATCTAAACTTCTGTTTGACTTTTCTTTTTTTGCTGAAGTTTTGAGGAAAAACCGTAAAAGATACGGACTTGAAAATATCTTTCCTCCTGCTTCAATTTCAAAGAGTGAAGGAAAGTCAGCTATAAGCTGCAAAATGGTGCGTCGGTTTTTATGGCATGCGTGTGCAATTTCGCCTACAACATAGAGAGGGGCACGGCAGTCCGTACGGCGTTCTATGAGGTATTTCATGATGTAGAGCACAATTCCCCAACCCTCTATGCCATATTTATCCCTGACAAGTGTCATGTCATAAGAATTGAGCATCGAGATTTCGAAGCGCACGAAGATTTCTGACTCTTTACAGTCGCGGTGGTTTCGGGCTACCACATGGCCCTGTTGTTTCCTGATTTTTTCCATCGGAGTATGATTATTAAGTTGTTATCCTCTTTATAAAAGACAGACTTCATGAAGCAGATTGCAAATGCGTTTGATAGCCTTCATTTGGACTGTCGCCTGCAAAGATACAAAATTTCATACTCCATTTGCAAGTCTTTTCCAAAGAAATTCATGAGGAAAGCTTAGTGTACACCTATTTTGTATCACTTTTCAGCCTTTGTGGTTGTTTCGTTCAAGCTTTTAATGACAATGTCAAGAGACATTTCATCAACAAAAATCCCCTCCTGGAAAATATCCAAAAGGGGACTAAGAGTTTGTTGGCATCTGCGAAATATAACAGGTGTGCAGCCTGTTTTCGCAAAGCTACATCTGTTTATTTCTTGTTCAGAGCGAGGTCAAGTGCAACGGCAATAGCTACGGTTGCACCTACCATCGGATTGTTTCCCATACCGAGGAAGCCCATCATCTCAACGTGGGCAGGAACTGAAGAAGAACCTGCGAACTGCGCATCAGAGTGCATGCGCCCCATGGTGTCGGTCATACCGTAAGAAGCGGGGCCTGCTGCCATGTTGTCCGGATGCAGTGTACGGCCCGTACCACCACCTGAAGCCACAGAGAAGTAAGGCTTGCCTGCTGCTACACGCTCCTTCTTATAAGTGCCGGCTACCGGGTGCTGGAAGCGCGTCGGATTGGTAGAATTACCGGTGATAGATACGTCAACGTTCTCTTTCCACAGGATAGCAACACCTTCGCGAACATCATCAGCGCCATAACACTTTACTTTTGCGCGTGGCCCATCAGAGTAGGCAGTCTCTTTTACAACGTTAACTTGGCCCGTATAGTAGTCAAACTTGGTCTGAACGTATGTGAAGCCATTGATACGGCTGATAATCATTGCAGCATCCTTACCAAGACCATTCAGGATAACGCGAAGTGGTTTACGGCGAACCTTATTGGCCATTTCTGCAATCTTGATAGCACCTTCGGCAGCAGCAAACGACTCGTGACCTGCGAGGAAAGCGAAGCATTCTGTCTCTTCACGGAGCAGACGTGCTGCAAGGTTACCATGACCGAGACCTACTTTGCGGTCATCGGCAACAGAACCGGGAATACAAAAGCTCTGCAAACCAATTCCGATAGCCTCTGCCGCATCAGCAGCTGTCTTTACACCTTTCTTTATAGCGATAGCTGTTCCACATACATAAGCCCACTTTGCATTCTCAAAGCAGATGCGTTGTGTGTCCTCACACATCTGATAAGGATCTACACCGGCCTGCTCGCAAATCTCATTAGCCTCTTCGATACTGTTGATACCGTTCTCTTTCAGCGCTGCAAGGACTTGGTCTATACGGCGCTCCTGGCTCTCAAAACTTACTTTTCTAATCATTTCTGTATCTCCTTATTTTTTACGTGGATCAATAGATGTAACAGCACCTTGAGCCTCTGTTGTGCGGCCATAGCTGCCCGTGAACTTCTTGACAGCCTCGTTTGCGTCCATACCATTCTTGATAGCTTCCATCATCTTGCCCAGATGTACATACTCATAACCGCAAACTTGGTTGTCTTTGTCAAGGAACTGCTTGGTGATGTAACCTTCTGTCAGTTCGAGATAGCGTGTGCCCTTTGCAACAGTGCCATAGAGTGTACCGGTCTGACTGCGGAGCCCCTTACCGAGATCCTCAAGACCTGCACCGATAACAAGACCGCCTTCAGAGAATGCACTCTGGCTGCGTCCATAGACAATCTGCAGGAAAAGCTCACGCATTGCAGTATTGATAGCATCACAAACCAAGTCGGTATTCAGCGCTTCGAGGATTGTCTTGCCTGGAAGTATCTCTGAAGCCATAGCTGCAGAGTGGGTCATACCGGTACAGCCGATAGTCTCTACGAGGCACTCCTGAATGACACCGTCCTTGATATTCAGTGAAAGTTTGCAGGCACCCTGCTGAGGAGCACACCAACCCACACCGTGAGTGTAACCCGAGATGTCTTTAATCTCTTTAGCTTGAATCCATTTTCCCTCTTCAGGAATAGGAGCTGGGCCATGATTTGGACCCTTTGCGACAACACACATGTTGTCGACTTCTTTAGAATAAATCATATTCGCTAAATTAATTATATAAATAATGTTGTTGTATAATCTACGTCTTGTTGCACGCAAAGTTATAAAAAAATGAGGAAAAATACCTACTTATAGGTAGGCTTTTTCCTCATTTAATGATATTTTTTAGGATTGCAAACGGTCTGCTAACTATATTTCAGTAGCTTTGCAATGTTGAGTTTACAATTCCCTAATTTCATTTGAACAGCAGTTCATCTTTGTTGGGTGATTTGCTGACAGCAATGGTATCACCTTCTTTCAGGTTGTCCGAGAGAAGCTTTTCGCATACACCATCCTCGATATAGTTCTGGATAGCACGCTTCAACGGACGGGCACCAAACTGCACATCATAGCCTTTTGTTGCCACAAACTCCTTGGCCGTATCGGTGATCGTCAGTTGATAGCCTAAGCCTTCTATGCGCTTGTAGAGGCCTTTCAATTCGATATTGATAATCTTCTTAATGGCCTCAAGGTCGAGTTGGTCGAAAGTTATAATCTCATCCAAGCGGTTCAGGAACTCAGGTGCAAACTGCTTACTGAGACTTTTCTGGATAATACCGCGTGCATATTCCTTGTCTTTGTCGTTAATGCTGAGTCCAACGTTTCCTCCGGCATTGAAACCTACACCATGGCCAAACTCTTTCAGCTGGCGTGTTCCAGCGTTAGAAGTCATGATAATCACAGTGTTTCGGAAGTCAATCAACCGTCCGTTTCCATCCGTCAGCCTTCCTTCGTCAAGCACCTGGAGCAGCATGTTGAATACATTACCATGTGCTTTCTCAATCTCATCCAACAAAATGATGGAGTAGGGGTGGCGACGCACTTTCTCTGTAAGCTGTCCACCCTCTTCATATCCTACGTATCCGGGAGGTGCCCCCACTAATCTGGAGGTGTTGAAGCTTTCGGAATATTCGCTCATGTCTATACGTATTAAGGCATCATCAGAGCCAAACATGTATTCAGCAAGCTTCTTTGCCAAATAAGTTTTGCCTACACCGGTAGGACCGAGGAACATGAAAACGCCAATCGGGTGGTTGGGATCTTTGATGCCAACGCGGTTGCGTTGAATGGCCTTCACCATTTTCTCAATCGCATTATCCTGCGCAATCACCTGCTCTTTCAGCACAGTTCCCATATTGCGCAAGCGCACATTCTCTGCTTCTGCAATGCGTTGTACAGGCACTCCTGCCATCATCGATACCACATCGGCAACCTCTACCTCGGTTACAGTCTGACGAAGTGTATTGTCACCTGCGGTCCATTGGCGGTTGAGCTCTTCGATTTCCTGTTCCAAAGTGGTCTGATGATCACGGTAACCTGCAGCAAGTTCAAAGTTCTGATTTCTCACTGCTTGCTTCTTCTTCTGTATGGTTTCCTCCAATTCCTTCTGCTTTTCAGTCAATTCTTCAGGCATTTCTGCATGTTGCAGATGCACACGTGACCCCACTTCATCAAGTGCATCAATAGCTTTATCGGGGAAATAGCGGTCTGAAACATAGCGTTCTGTCAAATTGACACATGCTTTCAATGCCTCATCTGTATAGCTGACATGATGATGTTGCTCATATCTGTCTTTGATATTGTGCAGTATTGTCAGTGTTTCTTCAGCAGAAGTCGGTTCTACCATGACTTTCTGGAAACGGCGTTCCAATGCTCCATCCTTCTCAATACTCTTGCGATATTCATCTATAGTGGTGGCACCGATGCACTGGATTACCCCGCGTGCCAATGCAGGTTTCATGATATTGGCTGCATCCATGCTGCCCGGAGTACTTCCGGCACCAATCATTGTATGGATTTCATCAATGAAAACAATGATATCGGGGTTCTTCTCAAGTTCGCTGATCAATGAACGGATGCGCTCTTCAAACTGTCCTCTGTATTTCGTTCCGGCCACAACAGCTGTCAGGTCAAGATTAACAACGCGTTTGTTGAACAGAATGGGTGAAGTCTTATGCTGCACAATGAGTTGTGCCAGTCCTTCAACAATGGCGCTCTTGCCTACACCCGGTTCCCCGATGAGAATAGGATTGTTCTTTTTTCTGCGGCACAATATCTCTGTGACACGCAGGATTTCCTTTTCACGTCCGACCACTTTGTCAAGCTTTCCTTCTGCTGCAGCCTGGGTCAAATCGGTAGAAAAGTTATCAAGAACAGGCGTTCCTTTCTTTTGTTCGCTGCCGGCAGTCTTGGTGAAAGCCTGTTTCCTGTTGGTCCCCTGCTGCGACATAGCCTCTTCTTCCTCCTCTTCTTCCTCGGGCATACCGAAACTATTCGTGGGTTTGGCATTGCTGCTCATCTGGGTTTTCAGGTAAGCAAGCGTATCTTCATAATTCATATGGTTTTCTTCCAGAATTTCCTTAGCTCCATTGTTCACTTGATCATGCAGGATAGCTAACACAAGATGCTGCACATCAACCATTTGTGTATGTTGTATACGAGCCTCGAGAACTGCGAGTTTCAAGATGTTGTTGGCTTGTTCGTTCAGCACGAGTTCCGAGGTAATCATGGCCGAAGTGATGTCATCCTGCCTTACCCTGTCTTCCAATTCAGTCTTTACATTGCTTTCATTGATATTCATGCGCTGGAAAAGACTATGGAGCAGACTGTCCTTTCCACGCAATATACCTAAGACGAGATGTTCAGGCCCTACAGAACGGCTGGCCAATCGGTTGGCCTCCTCTCTGCTGAATGCCAATATTTCTGAAACTTTAGGTGAGAACTGACTTGTCATATATTATAGTCTCCTATTCTTAGTTTATGATTGATTTGCTGTTACAAATATACTATTTATCATGAAACTTTGCAAAGGTTATGCCAAAAATTGCGTGCAATCTCCTGCCCAACAGCTATCATCGTGCAATTCCCTGCTTTGTCATCTCTGTCTGATTGTCGTGCAATCTGCGTCAACTTAGCTTGTAATCTGTATCAAGTTAGCCTTTAATCTGCGTCAGATTACACGTTGTTCTGACGCAAATCAGAAATCTTCCGGACATGTGAATTATCTCTGCCCTCTGCTGCTAAGCAAAGTGACATAAAAGAACAGAGCCGACTGGAAAAGACCAATCGGCTCTGTTTTATCATTCTTTTTAATCGTTATGCACATGTGTAACCTCTTCCATTCAACATTCCCTCACCGTAGCAAGACATTGAATCTTTATAGGTTTTCACAATCTTTATAATCACACTCTTCATTTTCATTGTCAAATTTTTCATCTTTTTACCTTTTTAATTCTACTTAAACTAAACATCTAAAGCGCCTATTATGCGCTTGTTATCCTTTTTGTGACTGCAAAGATAGTGCACATTTCGTGTCATGACAAGGATTTGACAGTATAAAGTTAAGAATGACAGTAATTTCTTGACGAATGTCAACTTATTAGTGTCAGGCTGTAAAACCAGAGACAACAGGTGGCAGATGATGCAATTTCCCTTTAGTTGCGGGTACTCCGCATGGACAATGCGATGCGTTTACGCCTAAGGTCTACTTCTATAACACGCACTCGGACATGCTGGTGGAGCTTGACAACCTCGTTGGGATCCTTAATGAATTTATCGGCCATTTGCGAGATATGAACAAGTCCGTCCTGATGAACACCTATGTCAACAAAAGCCCCGAAGTTGGTGATGTTGGTCACGATGCCCGGCAGTTCCATACCGACAATGAGGTCTTCTACCGTGTGCACGCGTTCATCAAAGCGGAATTCTTCAAGCTGTTCGCGCGGGTCAAGGCCCGGCTTTTCGAGTTCTTTCAGAATGTCGTGGAGGGTAGGGAGTCCCACTTCTGACGTGACAAACTGCTGCAAAGGAATTCGTTTCAGGCGTTCATGGTTGCCAATAAGATCGCTGACCCTGCATCGCTGTTCCTTTGCCATGACTTCGACAAGGGCATAACGCTCGGGGTGTACAGCCGAGTTGTCAAGGGGATTACGCGCGTTGGGGATGCGAAGAAAGCCCGCACACTGCTCATAAGCCACACTGCCCAAGCGTGGAACTTTCTTCAGTTCGCTACGCGAAGCGAAGGCACCATGCTCATGTCGGTAGTCAACGATGTTCTGTGCGAGGGAAGGGCCAAGTCCACTTACATAGGTGAGCAAATGCTTAGAGGCTGTATTGAGGTTCACTCCAACTTGGTTGACACAGCTTTCCACAGTACGGTCAAGCGATTGTTTCAACTTTGTCTGGTTCACATCATGCTGATATTGTCCCACACCGATGCTCTTGGCATCAATCTTAACCAATTCGGCAAGTGGGTCCATAAGGCGTCGGCCGATAGAAATTGCTCCGCGTACCGTGAGATCAAGGTCGGGAAACTCATTGCGCCCATTCTCTGAAGCCGAATAAATGGAAGCTCCGTCTTCACTGACCACATAGACAGGTACATTGTCTATCTGACGCAGAATGTCGGTTGTTTCGCGGCTTGCTGTACCATTTCCAACTGCAATGGCTTCCACATCATATCGGCTGACAAGTTTTGTGAAGGCTGCCAGTGCGTCATTTCCAGACTTATTGCCTACGGTATAGACGACCGAATGATGTAGGAGATCGCCCTGTTCGCTAAGACAAACCACCTTACAACCCGTTCGAATGCCAGGGTCAACGGCCATAACACGCTTCTGTCCCAACGGTGCAGCCAATAACAGTTGGCGCAGGTTTTCGGCAAACACCTTGATAGCTTCTTCATCGGCAGCCTCTTTGCTGGTGTTGGCAAACTCGGTTTCAATCGATGGTCTGACGAGTCTTTTATAAGCATCATCGCAGGCTTCGCCTACAAGTTGCTGGCATTTGCCCAAGCCATGAACATATTTTTTGCGGATTTTTTCAGTGCATTGTTCACCGTCAACATCGATATTGACTTTCAAGAAGCCCTCACTCTCACCACGACGCATGGCCAACAATCGGTGACTGCTGCATCGCTTGAGGGGCTCGCTGAATTCAAAATAGTCGGCAAACTTCTGTGCCCCTTCTTCCTCCCGCTTGCTTTTCACTGCTTTGGAAGTGATAACCGCTTCGCGCCTGAATACACTTCGTATCTGTTGGCGCACGGTTTCATCTTCACTGATGGCTTCTGCTATGATGTCCTTTGCCCCTGCCAGCGCTTCATCAACACTTTTTATATCTCCTTTAAGAAAGCGTTTGGCAACAGTTTCGGGCTGTTGTTCGCGTTGCAACAGCAGGATTGTGGCCAGCGGTTCAAGTCCGTTTTCACGCGCAATCTGTGCCTTTGTTCTTCGTTTAGGCTTGAAAGGCAGATAAATATCCTCTAATTCAGTAGCGTCCCACGTAGCTTCTATCTTCCGCTTCAAGTCAGCTGTCAGTTTGCCTTGTTCTTCTATTGTCTTGCAGATGGTATCTTTTCGTTTGGTGAGTTCCTGCATCTTGGCGTATTGTTCGCTGATAGCAGCAATCTGAACTTCATCGAGTGAGCCTGTGCGTTCCTTGCGGTAACGGGCAATAAAAGGGATAGTGCAACCTTCATTGAGCAGCAAAATGGTGTTTTCCACCTGCTTTTCGGGAAGCATAAGCCTCTTGGCTATGATTTGATAATTGTTGTTCATGTCTGTAATTTGTTAAGTCGCAAAGGTACTACTATTCTTAAATAAATAGGAATTATTTTTGTAGTATTATTGATAATGGCTACCTTTGTATGCGCGAAATAAGCTAAATAGAATGATATCAGTAGAAGGTTTAAAGGTTGAATTTGGTGTGAAGCCGTTGTTCACCGATGTGAGTTTTGTTGTGAACGATCGTGACAGAATAGCGCTTGTTGGGAAGAATGGTGCAGGAAAATCTACGATGTTGAAGATACTTTGCGGTCTTCAGCAACCCACGAGTGGCGTTGTTTCCGTTCCGAATGATGTCACCATAGGCTATTTGCCACAGGTGATGAAGCTGCAGGATGACACTACCGTGCGCGAAGAAACACGCAAAGCGTTTTCCGATAACACGAAGATGAAGGCTCGATTGAAGAAAATGGAGCAGGAAATGGCCGACCGAACAGATTACGAAAGTGATGACTACGCCGCGCTTGTAGAACGCTTCACGCAGGAACATGAACGTTATATGATGCTCGGAGGAGAGAACTATGAGGCTGAAATAGAACGTACATTGACCGGTCTTGGCTTTACGCGTGATGACTTTGAACGGCCTACGAAAGAGTTCTCAGGAGGTTGGCGCATGCGCATTGAACTGGCGAAAATATTGCTGAAAAAGCCTGATGTGCTGTTGCTTGATGAGCCTACCAATCACCTTGATATTGAGAGTATACAGTGGTTGGAGCAGTTCTTGGTGCAGAGTCCGAGTGCAGTTGTGCTGGTAAGTCACGACCGTGCTTTTATCAATAATGTAACCAACAGAACATTGGAGATTGTTTGTGGCCATGTTGAAGACTATAAAGTAAAATATAATGAATACCTTGTTTTGCGCAAGGAACGCCGTGAACAACAGTTACGCGCTTACGAAAACCAGCAGAAAGAGATTGCCGATACAAAGGCTTTCATCGAGCGGTTCAGGTATCAGGCCACGAAAGCTGTGCAGGTGCAGCAACGCATTCGGCAGCTTGAAAAAATAGTTCCCATTGAGGTTGACGAGGTGGATAACAGTGCCATGCACTTGAAATTTCCCCCTTGTCTGCGTAGTGGCGATTACCCCATCATCTGTGACGACGTGCGGAAAGACTATGGTTCGCACACCGTTTTCGAACATGTAACGCTGACCATCAAGCGCGGTGAGAAAGTAGCTTTTGTCGGAAAGAATGGTGAAGGAAAGTCAACGCTTGTAAAATGTATCATGGGTGAAATTCCCTATGCAGGCAAGTTGAAGATTGGACACAATGTTCAAATTGGCTATTTTGCCCAAAATCAGGCCCAGCTTCTTGATGAGTCGCTCAGCATCTATGATACGATAGACCGCGTGGCTACAGGGGATATACGACTGAAAATCAATGACCTGCTCGGTGCTTTCATGTTTGGTGGTGAGACTTCTGAAAAGAAAGTGAAGTTCCTCAGCGGTGGAGAACGCAGCCGATTGGCTATGATCAAGCTGCTGCTTGAACCCGTCAACTTGTTGATACTTGATGAACCGACCAATCATCTTGACCTGCCTTCAAAGGATGTTTTGAAAGAAGCAATCAAGGCTTTTGACGGAACAGCCATTATCGTCAGTCATGACCGTGAATTCCTTGATGGTCTTGTGGATAAGGTATATGAGTTTGGTGGTGGAAAGATTGTTGAGCATTTAGGTGGTATTTACGACTATTTGCGCGTGCATCATGCCGAAACCATTCAGGAAGCAATAGACAATAAGGCTGCTGTTGAACCGGAAGAAAAGCAACCTGAAGCACCTGAAAAGGCTGGAAAACAGAACTACCAGGAGCGCAAGGAATGGCAGAAGAAGATTAATAAGGCCGAAAAAGCCGTAAAGGAAAGCGAGAAACGCATTGCCAATATGGAACAACGTATCAAAGAACTTGATGCGCTGTTGATGGACCCCAAGAATGCATCTGACATGGAACTCGTTACCGAATATACCTCTACGAAGCAGAAATTAGACCAGGAAAACGAGCAGTGGTTTATGCTTTCAGAGGCATTGAATGAACTTAAAGATAAGGTTTAACAAAATAATATATAAACATGAAAATGAAGAAAATCATTCCATTGATGATGATGGCCACTGTTCCTGTAATGGGAGTAGCCCAAAATCAGTCTGGACTTTACGAGAAGAACTTCGATCGTTCGGTACGTCCACAGGACGATTTCTACCAATTTGCTACGGGTGGATGGCAGAAAAACAATCCTCTTCCCGCTGCTTATAGCCGTTTTGGAAGTTTCGATCAGTTGCAGGAAGACAACAACAAGCGCATCAACACCATTCTTGGTGAGTTGCAGAAAAAGAAGTACAAGCAGGGAACAATAGAGCAGAAACTCTCTGATTTCTACAAGTTAGCCCTTGATGTCGACCGCAGAAACAAAGACGGTATAGCTCCTGTCAAGGGATTGTTGGATGAGATTGAGGCCGCCAAGAGCGTAAAGGCGCTTCGTGCCTTGCAGTTGAAATATGCAGCACAAGGCTATGGCATTCAGTATGCTGCAGGCTTTGGAGCTGATGAGAAAGATGTAAAGAACAACATTCTGAACATCTATCAGAGCGGTCTGACATTAGGACAAAAGGACTATTACCTCAATAATGACTCGGCAACCGTAGCTATTCGTGATGCCTACAAGAATTATATCATGCAGATGTTCCGCCTGTATGGTTTTACAGAAGCACAGGCCAAGAAGCGCAGTAAGGATGTTTTCCGCCAGGAAACTCTTGTTGCCTTGATTTCCAAGAGCATGACAGAATTGCGCAATCCACAGGCCAATTACAACAAGATGACATTGGAAGAAGTGAAGGCAGATTATCCAAACATTCCTATCGAACAGCTTGCCAATGCAGAGGGTATCAAGTCAGCTTACATACAGAAGATGATTGTTGGTCAGCCTTCTTTCATGGCAGGACTCGATAAACTCATGTCACTTCAGACAGCAGATGAAATCAAAGCCTTGATGGAGTGGGACGTTATCAGCAGCAGTGCAAGCTATCTGACGGATGAAATCCGCGAGACAAACTTTGATTTCTTCGGCAAGACCATGAGTGGCCGCAAGGAAGATTACCCGCTTTGGAAGCGTGCAACCAATCAAGTGCAGGCGCAGATGGGAGAGGCTTTGGGCCGTATCTATGCAAAACGCTACTTCCCGGAGTCTTCCAAAAAGATGATGACAGACCTTGTTAAGAACCTCCAAGTGAGTCTTGGCCAGCGTATTGATGCCCAGACATGGATGAGCGATTCAACCAAAGCCAATGCACATGCCAAACTTGACCGCTTCTATGTGAAGATTGGTTATCCCAACAAATGGACTGACTACAGCCGTTTGACCATTGATCCTCATAAGAGTTTCTACGAGAATGTAATGGCTTGCCGCAAGTTTGCCCATGACAAGGAAATAGAAGACAAGGCAGGTAAGCCTGTTGACAGAGACGAATGGGGCATGACACCACAGACCGTGAATGCCTACTACAATCCAACGACGAATGAAATCTGCTTCCCGGCAGGTATTCTTCAATATCCGTTCTTTGATCCGAAGGCCGATGAAGCATTCAACTATGGTGCTATCGGTGTGGTCATCGGTCATGAAATGACTCACGGATTTGATGATCAGGGGCGCCAGTATGATGCAGACGGCAATATGAAGGACTGGTGGACTGCCAGTGATGCCAAGGGATTTGACAAGCGTGCAAAGCTTTATTCTGACTTCTTTGACGGCATTGAGGTGCTTCCCGGCTTGCATGCTAACGGTAAATTCACGCTTGGTGAAAACCTTGCTGACCACGGAGGTCTTGAGGTTGCTTACAATGCACTGATGAATGCAACGGCAAAGAAGCCTTTGAAAGACAAAGATGGTTTCACACCTGCACAGCGTTTCTTCTTGGCTTATGCCGGTGTTTGGGGACAGAACATCACCGACAAGGAAATCCGCAACCGTGTAAAGCGTGACCCACACTCATTGGGTAAATGGCGCGTTAACGGTGCACTGCCTCATATCAATGCTTTCTATAAGGCTTGGAATATCAAGAAAGGCGACAAGATGTACTTGCCGGAGAACGAGCGTCTGCAGCTTTGGTAACCCGAAGATAGACTGTAGATATCCACAGGATAAGGGGATGCGGGAATATATTTCCGCATCCTTTTTTCTTTTTCCAAATAAAAACCATACCTTTGTATCATTAATATTTTGAGACGAAAATGCCGTTAAGACTCCCCGACAGACTGCCTGCCATTGATATTCTGAAAAGAGAGAATATCTTTGTTATGGACGAAACGCGTGCGCACAGCCAGGAAATCAGGCCTTTGCGTATCGTCATTCTCAACCTCATGCCGTTGAAGATAACGACGGAGACAGACCTTGTGCGTCTGCTTTCCAACACGCCGTTACAGTTAGACATCTGCTTCATGAAACTGAAAAGCCACACACCGAAGAATACGCCTGTAGAACATATGATGATGTTCTATAAGGACTTCAATGAGCTTTCCAAACAGAAATTCGACGGCATGATCATTACCGGTGCACCGATTGAAACCATGGACTATGAAGATGTGGAGTATTGGTCGGAAATACAGAATATCTTCAATTGGGCCCGCACTCACGTCACAAGTACGATGTATCTATGCTGGGGAGCCATGGCCGGACTGTATCATTTCTACGGAATACCAAAGTATCCGCTGAAAAAAAAGATGTTTGGCATCTACCGCCAGCACACATTAGCCCCTACACTTCCTATCTTTCGTGGATTTGATGACAGTTTCACCATGCCGCAAAGCAGGCACACCGAAGTGCGCAGAGAGGACATCGAAGCACATCCGGAGCTTGAAATCATAGCAGAATCGCCCGAGAGCGGTGTCAGCATTGTCATGGCACGAGGAGGCCGTGAGTTCTTTATCACGGGCCATTTGGAGTATGCTCCCGACACACTCGACCGTGAGTATAGGCGTGATAGGGATACACGTGATGATGTAGAACAGCCTGTGAACTACTACAAGAACGATAATCCTGCCGAAGCTCCCATGGTTTCCTGGCGTGCACATGCCAACTTGTTCTATAACAACTGGATAAATTACTATGTTTATCAGACTACACCTTACAATATTGAGGATATCAAATAAATGCGCAGTTTAGAACTTTTAGCCCCGGCAAAAAACCTTGAATGTGGCATGGCTGCTGTCAGTCATGGTGCTGATGCCGTATATATCGGTGCCTCACGCTTCGGTGCACGGGCAGCTGCCGGCAATACTGTTGAGGATATACACCAGCTGTGTGACTATGCACATCAGTATGGCGCACGTGTCTATGTCACGGTGAATACCATTCTCTATGAGGAGGAATTAGCCGATACAAAACAGCTTCTGAAAGCGCTTAATGCCTGTGGTGTCGATGCCTTATTGGTGCAGGACATGGGTATTTTGGAACTGATTGCAGAATGGGATGACGAGAAACCTTTCCAAATGGAGTTGCATGCATCGACTCAAACCGATAACCGCACGGCCGAAAAAGTGAGGTGGTTGCAGGGCATTGGTTTCAAACGGGCTGTCTTGGCGCGTGAACTTTCGGCCCGAGAGATTGCAGAAATCCACCATGAGGTACCCGATATGGATCTTGAAGTCTTTGTGCATGGTGCCTTGTGTGTAAGCTATTCTGGCGTATGCTATGTTTCCCAACATTGCTTTAACCGCAGTGCCAACCGTGGAGCCTGCGCACAATTCTGCCGTATGAAATTCGATTTGCTTGATGATAACCAACAGGAAATCGAACATCAGCGCCATTTACTCTCCCTGCGTGATATGTGCCAGATTGACCATTTGGAGGAATTGGCCGACAGCGGTGCCTGCTCTTTCAAGATAGAAGGCCGACTGAAAGATGTTGAATACGTCAAGAATGTGGTCAGCGCCTATAGCCAACGGATAGAAGAAGTCATCAAGAAAGCCCCCGACCGCTATTGCCGAGCTTCACATGGAAAGGTGGAATATGATTTCCAACCCAATCTCAGAAAGACTTTCAACCGTGGTTTCACAACTTATTTTCTCAATGGGCGACAGCCTGATATCGCCTGTTTTGACACGCCGAAAGCCATGGGAGAATATGTCGGAAAGGTCAAGGAGGTTCGTGGCAACTCATTCAATGTGGCGGGAACTGCAACATTTGAGAATGGCGATGGCCTCTGTTTTATCAACGAGGAGCATGAGCTTGAGGGCTTTCGCATCAACAAAGCGGTAGGCAACAGGCTGTTTCCTTTGAAGATGCCTGCCCGCCTTAAGCCGGGAATGGGACTCTACCGCAACAATGATGTGGCCTTCTCTCATCTGCTTTCAGGCGTGACGGCAAGGCGCAAGTTGCAGGTAGAAATGACCTTTCAGACCACGGATGACGGTTTTACTCTCCATGTTTCTAACAAGGAAATGGGCGTGAAAGCCGAAGCAACCATTATATTTGACCATCAGGAGGCACGTCAGCCACAGGAGGAAAATATCAGAAAGCAGTTGGAAAAATTAGGCAACACGATCTTTGCATGCAAGGAAATCAAAATCGAAGACAAGGCCGGAAAGCTTTTCATACCTTCCAGTCTGCTTACCGAGTTACGCCGAAAGGCGATACAAGCCTTGGAACAACAGCTGGTGCAAAAGCAAGAGAGACCTGCAACAGAGCTGGCGGTTAAGAAGACAGAGGGTGTAGAAACGGTGATGCCCAAGGCATACAAGGCCTATCCCTACCTTTATAATATATCCAATCATCTTTCAAAAAGGTTTTTTGAAACGCAGGGACTGAAAAACATTCAGCCTGCCTTTGAACTTTCACCCACGCGCAACCCTTTGGTGATGCAATGTCGTCATTGCATACGCTTTGCTTTAGGTTACTGTGTGAAAAGGGGAGGGAAGCACCCCACTTGGAAAGAACCGCTCTATCTGCGGTTGGGGGATGGCAGGCGATTCCGATTGGAATTCAACTGCAAGGAATGCCAAATGAACATTTATGCAGAAACATAAAACTAAATCATAACACCAACAATGAAGAACCATTTGAAGCATATCCGCCATTTTTTCAGTAGCAGCATCTGTGTATTGACCGTGCTCCTGCTGATAACTTCATGTTATCATCAGAAGCCGGAGACACATGATGCCATGGTCACCTATAGTGCAAAGCAGATAGACTCACTGTCTTTTCAGGCCAAGCACCATTATACCAACAACTACAACTTCATTGTAAAGGCCGATTCCATGCCACTCATTCGCCAGCAACCCGAGGAGGTTTCGGCCCTTTTACCTACGGATACAATCTATGTCTACAAGCATAATCACCTTGTTGTGGCCGATATTCGCACGATACCCTCTGACTCGATAGACTCTGTCTGGATACAGGTGGCACGCGATCAGCACACCTTTGGCTGGCAGCGAGAGTCGGTGTTGTTGTCCAAAGTGGTACCCGATGACCCGATTTCACAGTTTATCTCTACCTTCTCTGATATTCACCTGCTGATATCATTGGTTATTGTTGTCTTGATTTTCACGGGCTATGTCACTCGAAAACTCATGCGCAAGAATGCCCATTTGGTGCATTTCCGCGATATAGACTCGTTCTATCCAACACTGTTGGCTATCATTGTGGCTTCTGCAGCGACTTTCTATGCCAGCATACAGAACTTTGCCCCCGATGTGTGGCGACATTTCTATTTCCACCCTACGCTTAATCCCTGTTCGGTTCCACCCCTGCTTTCTGTCTTCCTGTCTTCTGTATGGGCCATGCTCATCGTAGGAATTGCAGCCATAGACGACACATTCCATAAACTCCCTGCAGGCGAGGCAGTGCTCTATATCTGCGGACTGATAGGCGTGTGTGCGGTGGACTATATCATTTTCAGCATCCTCTCGCTCTATTACATCGGCTATCTGCTGTTGGTCGCCTATGTCTATTTCGCCCTGTATCGCTATGCCACCAAGAACCGCACTCTCTTTGTTTGCGGCAACTGCGGGCATGCCTTGCGTCGTAAAGGACGTTGTCCTCACTGCGGTGCATGGAACAGTTGATTTCAAACATGCAGCAAACAAGTTTTCAATCTGCGTCAGATTACCTTGTCATTTGATGCAGATGACTGCGTAATCTCATGCAGATGACACGGTCATATGACGCAAATCAGAAGCTGACTTGTAAGTGTTTGAAAGTCAGTATGATATTTGTTTCTATAAAAAGTCTTTGTTGTAGCATTGTTTCTACACTCCTCTGATTTAACCCTATGATGCAAGGGAGGAGACAGAATGTTGCAAATCATCATAAATTAGTATTTCCCAGTATTCGGAAGAACATTAACTTTGCATCAAAATTATGATTGATTGCACGCATGAAGAAGAATTAATTCTGACTATACTCCTTGGTGTATGTGCAAAGTGCAACAACGGGAAAGAGATATACTTTCGCACAGTTGGGCAGTCTTTTCCAGTACAGAACAGAGATAAGACAGCATTTGAAAACACACAACCATAAATTCATCCATGCGAGGATGATAGCTCGGGCAGACGTGTTCTGACCCGAGTTTTTAATTTTTTCCTATGGAAGAGTAGGGGGAATGTTATGTTTCATTCGTAATATATAATATAGAATAAGAAATAAATCAGGTTTACAACTATGAACAGAAGATATTTGTTGGGGTTTGATGTGGGCAGTAGTTCTGTCAAGGCATCATTGGTTGACGTGGAAAGTGGCGAGATTGCATCTTCTGCTTTCTATCCGGAAAAAGAAGCACCTATCATGGCTGTCAAGGCAGGATGGGCCGAACAGGATCCGCAGATGTGGTGGGAGAATGCAAAACTCTCGTTGAAAAAGGTCATGAACGAAACCGGAGCAAAGGGTGAAGACATTCTGGCAATCGGCATTTCCTATCAGATGCATGGCCTTGTTTGCGTAGACAAAGCACATAAAGTGCTGCGTCCGAGCATCATTTGGTGCGATTCTCGTGCGGTTCCCTATGGCGAACGTGCTTTCAGGGACTTAGGTGCAGAGTTGTGTTTAGGTCATTTACTGAACTCTCCCGGTAACTTTACAGCAGCAAAATTAGCTTGGGTGAAAGAGAATGAACCTGCACTTTTTGACCGTATAGACAAGATTATGCTGCCCGGAGACTATATTGCCATGAAATTGAGTGGCGAAGTAAAGACAACAATCAGTGGGCTGTCTGAAGGTATGCTGTGGGACTTCAAGACCAAGAAACCTGCAAAATTCCTGTTAGACTATTTTGGATTTGACGAAAACATGCTGGCAGATATCGTTCCAACATTTGCAATCCAAAGTGTGGTTTCCAAGGAGGCAGCTGTGGAGTTGGGACTGAAAGAAGGCACGCCAATCAGCTATCGTGCCGGAGATCAGCCTAACAACGCCGTCAGTCTGAACGTGTTTAACCCCGGAGAAATTGCGAGTACAGCGGGAACTTCGGGGGTTGTATATGGCGTTTTAGGTGATGTGAACTATGATACGAAGAGTCGTGTCAACACCTTTGCCCATGCCAACTATACCACGGAGCTTGATCGGTTGGGTGTTTTGCTTTGCATCAATGGCACAGGTATATTGAATGCGTGGGTGCATCGTAATATAACACCGAATATGGGCTATGCAGAAATGAATGATATGGCAGCAGGAGTGCCGATTGGTAGTGAGGGAGTGAAGATTATCCCATTTGGAAATGGGGCGGAACGCGTGCTTGAAAACCGTGAAGTTGGTTGCTCAGTGCATGGTCTGAACTTCAATAATCACAACCAAGCTCATTTGGTTAGGGCTGCACAGGAAGGTATAGTGTTCAGTTTCTGCTATGGCATGGAAATCATGCAGAACATGGGAATGGAATTGAATAAGATACATGCCGGAAGAGCAAACATGTTCCTCAGTCCGTTGTTCAGAGACACTTTGGCTGGTGTCAGTGGTGCAACCATCGAATTGTATGAGACAGACGGCAGCGTAGGTGCAGCCAAGGGTGCCGGTATCGGCGCCGGTATCTACAAAGATAATAACGAGGCTTTTGCAACATTGAAGAAGCTTGCTGTTATCGAACCTGATGAGAAAAAGCGCGATGAATACCTGAATGCATACGCTGAATGGAAAGCAATTCTTAAAGATTAAACCACAGAAGAAAAGCCTTAATGACAGGAAAGCAGGAGAGGATGGCAACTTTTTGGATGTCTTCCTTTTCCTGCTTTATATTAAATACCATATGCTTAGCAATATAATATGCTTCTAACAAGATATCTGTCATAAATCGGATGATTGGAATAAAGACTGTACTTCAAAATTATCTCCATTCAAGAAAAGAAATTTTTGTAATCTACAAGTAATCTGTTTACATATTACATTCAAGACAATACGATATAATGACAGTTGCCGTCCTATTGTTTTCCTGCTGATATCCAAGACAATACAGTTATAGTTGCCATAGTTAAGACTGTCTGTCATGCATGATATAAGGTCTCTTAAATGTTAATTTGGGGTTCTTACTTTATGCAAAAATAGCTTTAAAGTGCAGTTTATCAATATAGTATTAGTAAACAGTAAAATAACATCAATTGTTTTTCGGAATAATGATTATCTTTGCACCGAATTAATTCTCGTTACATCTGTTATCGGGAATTATACCTAAACAGAAGATGAAAATACCTGAGGAAGAGTGAGTTTTGCCTTCCTATAAGCATTAAACCAATAGCAAACAGATTGCCGGAAGCTGTAAATTTCGGAGATTGACAATAGGAGATATCAAACAATCTAATCCTAACATCTATGGATATAAATAACAGTAAAACTACATTGTTTATTGGATGTCTGACACTGACGATGCTTGGACATTCACCACAAGTATGTGCTGCCGGTGGAAATGCCGTGTATGCCATTACACAACAGGCCAAAAAGATTACCGGAAAAGTTACTGATGGCAAGGAAACTATTATCGGAGCTACTGTCAAACAGAAAGGTACGAACAATGCTACCATTACAGATCTTGATGGAAACTTCACGCTCTCAGTGCCACAGGGAAGCACTATTGAAGTATCTTATATTGGCTATACTCCTAAAGAAGTAAAGATTACAGGTCAGACTTCTTATTCAATCACGCTGACAGAAGACAATGCTACACTCAACGAAGTTGTTGTTGTAGGTTATGGTTCCATGAAGAAAAGCGATGTTTCCGGTGCATCTGTCACCATGGATGAAAAGAAACTACGCGGTTCTATCGTTACATCGCTTGATCAGACGCTGCAAGGACGTGCGGCAGGTGTTACTGCTATCAGTACTTCTGGCGCCCCAGGTACATCATCAAGCATACGTGTGCGCGGCCAGGCCACTATCAATGCCAATGCCGAACCACTTTATGTCATCGACGGAGTGATTATACAAAGCAGTGGAGCAAGTGGCGCGTCGTATGGTCTTGGAGATGCTCTGGGTAATGGAAAGGTATCTACAATCTCACCACTTTCAACCATTAATCCTAATGATATCGTCTCAATGGAGATCTTGAAAGATGCTTCTGCCACGGCAATCTATGGTGCGCAAGGCGCAAATGGTGTGGTGTTGATTACTACACGACGTGGAAAGGCCGGTGAAGCAAAGTTTACTTATGATGGAATGATGGCTTGGAGCCGGCAAAACCGACGCTTAGACATTATGGATTTGCGTGAATTTGCAGACTATTATAATGATTTTGTGACGACAGGTCAAATCAATGCGGCTGATGCTGACAAACACTATTCAGACCCTTCCATATTAGGAAAAGGAACAAACTGGCAGGATGCGATTTTCAGAACAGCATTCCAGCATTCACATCAGATTGCTGCCCAAGGTGGATCGGACAAGGTGCAGTACTATGTTTCGGCCAATTATATGAAGCAAGAGGGTACGATTATTGGCAGCAAATTCGACCGTTTAGGCATGCGTGTGAATTTGGATGCAAAGTTGAAATCATGGTTGAAATTAGGACTTAGCGCCAACTTCTCAAATACACATGATGATTTGAAACTTGCAGACAGCGATGCTGGTATCATCAACTATTCGCTTACAACACCACCAGATATACCTATTTATAATATAGACGGCGGTTATTCATCTGTTTCAAAAGAAGGTTTCACCAATCCAAACCCTATAGCAATGGCCATGCTGAACCAAATCAAGCTTGACCGTCGTAAACTGAATGGCAACTTATTCTTTGAAGTTACCCCTATTAAGAATTTAGTGTGGCATGCAGAGTTAGGTTATGATATTAGTGCAAACCGAGGTAACCGTTTCCTCCCTACTGTCGATTTGGGAAGTTGGAAGCGTAGTATCAATAGTGCTTCTGTGCAAAAAGGAACCGGAACTTTCTGGCAATTGAAAAACTATATCACTTATTCCAATACGATTGGTAAGCATAGTTTCACGGCAATGATAGGTCAGGAGATGTGGGAAAGCAAATATGATAACAACCGAACAGAGAATACTAATCTGCCTTCAAATACTGTAAACAACCCTGCTTTGGGTTCAGGTACACCTGCAATTCAAGTGGGTTTTGGCAGTTCAGCCATGGCTTCGGTCTTTACCCGCTTGACTTATGCTTTCAATGATCGCTATAATGCAACATACACTTACCGTTATGATGGAAGTTCCAACTTTGGGCCGAACAAGCGATGGGCCGGTTTCCACTCGTTTGCTGCATCGTGGCGTTTTACCAACGAAACCTTTTTTCAGAAGAGTTTCCTTAGCAAGTATGTCACCAATGGTAAGTTAAGAGCAGGTTGGGGACAGACTGGTAACTCGGCTATTGGCTCTTACAAATGGGGAACTTTGATGAAAGCCATGCCTACTTTATTGGGAAAATCTTACCGTCCAGACAATATTCCCAACCTTGACATAAAGTGGGAAAGTCAGGAACAGTGGAATGTGGGACTCGATTTAGGAGCTTTCAACGACCGTATAAACGTGACCTTGGATTGGTATCGCAAAGAATCTAAAGACATGCTCATGCCTCTCCAGCTCCCTTCTTATATGGGAATATCGGGTAATGTGTCTTCAGTTCTGGCACCTCCTTATGGTAATTATGGTACAATTCGCAATACCGGTGTTGAACTTACAGTGAATACGCATCCTCTGACAGGTCGTTTTCAGTGGGATTCTGAATTCCAGATTTCGTGGAACAAAAACAAGTTGGTTGCTCTTTCGGGTACGAAGAATGCTGCAATCGTAGGATATGGGCAATGGAGTGATGTGATCAGCGTGTCGAATGTAGGCGAATCTCTCTATAGTTTCTATGGATTTGTGACCGATGGCGTGTATAAAGACTTAGCAGATCTTGAAACCTCGCCCAAGACTTCGAAATATCCTGCTGACGGAAAGAGTTTTGATCGCAATACCACACCTTGGATTGGTGATTTGAAATTCAAAGATATCAGCGGCCCAGACGGTAAGCCAGATGGAATTATTGATGACTATGATAAGACCAACATTGGTTCACCTATGCCTAAATTCACCTTTGGTTGGACGAATACTTTCCGTTACAAGAACTTTGACCTCAATGTTTTTGTAAATGGAACATATGGCAACAAAGTGTACAACTATATGAAGATGAAGCTCACCCATATGAATACACTATGGAGTAATCAGCTGAAAGATGTTACAGGACGTGCTCGATTGGAGCCTATTGACCCATCGAAAACCTATGCTGCAGGTAGCTATTGGTATACAGATGCGAGCAATGTACGCGTGGCTAACCCTGGCACAACCATCCCTCGTGCCACTATTACAGACCCCAATGATAACGATGTGATTAGCGATCGCTATATAGAAGACGGCTCATATCTCCGTTTGAAAAATATTGCATTGGGCTATACAATGCCAAAGAAATGGATTTCTAAGTGGGGGTTAGAGAATGTCCGTGTATACATGAACATTCAAAATCTGTTCACCATAACAGGCTATGACGGTTATGATCCCGAGATAGGTGCAAGTACAGCCGATATCAACGGTTATACTTACGGGGTGGATAACGGTCGCTATCCCTCGCCAACAACCTATTCATTTGGTTTGAACCTCACTTTCTAACATAAAATCTTTTTTACAATGAAACATATAAAATATTTATATATGGCTTTTGCCTTGACAACAGGTGCGCTTATTACATCATCGTGTAATGATTTCTTAGACCGACCGGCAGAAGATTCCTATAATGCAGGAACTTTCTATAAAGATGATAGTCAATGTGTACAGGGCGTCAATTATCTATATAATTCTCCTTGGTATGACTTTCAGAGAGGTTTTATCAAGGTGGGTGAAGTAATGTCTGGCAACTACTATTGGGGCTCAAGTCCCTATATGACACTCACTGTGAACAGTACAGACGAAGACCTTGTGAACATGTCTAATTCGCTTTGGGCTGTCATAGGGCACGCCAACACTGTTTACAACAACCTTAAAGCAGCTGAAGCTTCAAAAAAAGTGAAGAACCAATGTATGGGCGAATGCCTTGCATGGAAGGCTATGGCCTACTTTTTCCTTGTACGTTCATTTGGTGATGTGCCAATCGTTCACGATAACTCAACAATGCTTGCAGACGGTTCATACAGCAATGTAAGCCGAGTACAGAAATCTGACATATATGAATACATCATCATGACTTTGGAAAAGGCGATGGAACTGCTGCCACGCAAAGGCAATCCGGGGCGTATAGACTATTATGCTGCCGAAGGTTTGCTTGCCAAAGTATATCTCTACAAAAGTGGGGTGAATGCTAATGGACATGGACAACGTAATACTGATGACCTGAAAAAGGCTGCCTCATATGCCAAAGACGTGATAGATAACAGTGGGCGCAAACTGATGGCGAACTATTCTGATGTGTTCAGATTGCAGAATGCCCTCAATGAAGAATGTCTTTTCTCATGGTTGTGGACAGCAGATACCAGTATATGGACAGTACAGAACACACTTCAGAGTGATCTCGCCATGCAGGGATTCGATGAATTTGGTGATTGTTGGGGTGGCTATAACGGTCCATCAGCAGACTTGCAGGAGGCTTTTGGCGTATCACCATTGGAAGATCCGGCAACAAGAACGGATGTAGATGCACGTCGCAAAGCAACAATGATGATGGCTGGTGACTTCTACGAGTATTTCTGGACAGACAAAACAGACAAGCGCGGGCGTAAAGGATTTAACTTCTTACAATTCATTTACGACAGTAACGGTTATGGTTCAGGAGGGCCAGGAACGCTGCAAAGTGCTACAGGAAGCAATTGTGCGAAGCATCTTTACGGCGATGCATACGATCATAAGACGTATGCTGTAGACGGAATTTCTGCTTCAAACATGCACAGTAGCCTTGCTACACCTGTATTGCGATTGTCTGACGTCTATCTTATCTATGCAGAAGCGGTCATTGGTAATAACGGAAGTACCACTGATGCCAATGCAATCGATGCCTATTACAAAGTGCGCAGCCGTGCCATCAAGTCTGCTACACGGCCCACAAGCATTACTTGGGAGGATGTCTGGAAAGAACGTCGATTGGAATTGGCCATAGAAGGCGATCGTTGGTACGATTTTGTGCGTCGCAGCTATTATGATATGTCTGGAAGCATCAATGAACTTAAGCAGCAGAAAAGGGGTGCCTATTATGGTCTTAATACCCTCTATAAAAACTATTATGAGAGTAATTCCTGGAATGTAGATACATCTACAATGCACTACGCCTCAGAAACACAGGCTCCTAATGTCTCAGAACAAAGTTTTACTCTGCCGTTCCCGAGTCAAGATGTGGTGTTCAATGGCAATTTACAGAAAACCCCTGTGCATGTTGATGTACGCTCAACATATTCCTATTAGTTCCAAACTTTCTAAAACAGAAGCAAATGAAATGTTCTAAAAATATATGTCTCACGCTGATTTCTATGTTAGGTGCAGCCACAATAGGATTGACCTCATGTAAGGATCAGCCCGACGAATATAAATCAACGACCGGAAGTCCTGAGATACAATACGTCCGACTCCCTGAGAGTGCAGACTCTGTCATCACGAAAAGTTATCTGCAAACTACCATTTGTCTTGTTGGAAAAAATCTCCGCAGCATTCGCAAGATGCTTTTTAATGACCAGCAAGCAGTGCTCAACACCAGTTTTATCACTGATAATACATTAGTAGTGGACATCCCGAAGAATATACCTTCCGCCGTAACTGACAAGATTTATATGATCAATGGCGACGGTGATACCACTACTTATGATTTTCATGTCATAGTTCCTCCACCTACAGTGTCTGCGATGAGCTGTGAATATGCAGCTGCCGGTGAAGATGTAACCATTACTGGTGACTACTTCATTCAGGATCCCTACAAACCTTTACAGGTTAAATTCAATGATGGTGAATTGGCGGTAACCAAGATTAAGTCAATCAATAAAAACAGTATCACTTTCACAGTACCTTCAGGTGCACAGCCCGGAAGAGTGTATGTGGAAACCGTATACGGCAAGAGTAAATCTCAGTTCGTATATAAAGACACACGAAATATTCTGTTTGACTTCGATGGTTCACACGGAGGACTGGTCAGCGGACATGGATGGCGCCCCGGACGCATACGTACTGGGGGCATCGATGGAAGCTATCTCTACCTTGGTGGTGCAACGATGTTAGGTAAGGTTGGTGCTACATGGGACGAAGACGACTTTGGCATGAACTACTGGCCTGAACCTTCTGCCGGATATCCTGAACTCTCGTCTATCTCAAGTTTCGCCAATATGCTTGATACTTGTGAAATCAATGACATGGCATTGAAATTCGAGTGTCGTGTACCCGAAACCTCTCCGTGGAGTGCTTCTGCCCTTCAACTCATCTTCACAGGCAATCAAGATGTGACCTCTTTGACAGCAAACAATCAGTATTATAATAGTACTGACATCGCCCGTGGATTGTGGTTGCCATGGCAATCAACAGGTTCGTTCAATACAGGAAATGAATGGATTACAGTCACAATCCCTCTCTCAGCTTTCAACAAGACGCATGAAGGACAGTCAGCAGGCAAGACCATTACAAAAAATAGCATGACAGGTTTCACACTCTTCCTTTGGAACGGAGGTGTGGAAGGAACAGACTGTACTCCTGAATTAGATATTGACAATGTGAGGGTAGTGCCAATGAAGTAGAAGTGATGACAAGTGTAAAGGAGTCAAGACCATGCCGATACTTCTTCATCAGAAAGCAATGTCTTAGTCTTGAGTCCTTACACTTACTTTTACAGGCTTACCTCCGTATTCTTTTTAATCCTAAAAACAAAAGAAACTATGCTCACAAATAAACTTCATATCGCAGCATTCACGCTGCTTTCGTTTGCAGCTGCAGCATGCAGTGACAGCGTTGAACACTATATTGCAGACGTAGATGCCCCCGGATTTGTCAGTGTATCTCCACAGACTAATATCAAGGCGGGCTTAGATTCCATTATTGTCACCTACGACAAGAATGTATTCTTCTCTTCAGCTGACTACAGTAAAATCACACTTAACGGCTCACCTGTTGTCAGTGCCAATGTAATCGGCTCATCCAAGCAGTTGCTCATCATGGCCAATATCAGTCGGGACAAAAGCTATGAACTCGTTATCCCGGAAGGCGTAGTAACCGGTCCCAACCGTGTAGCAGCCCCCATGGTCAAAGCAACTCTCGTGGCACAGAGTCAGAAGATAGCCACTTCTCCCGTCAATGCAGATGCAACTGCGGAAACCAAAGCACTCTACCAAAAGTTGGTAAACAACTATGGCAAGAAGATATTCTCTGCGACAATGGCCAATGTTGCATGGAATAATGAGAATGCAGAGAAAGTATATCAGCTCACAGGTAAATATCCGGCTATCAACGGATACGATTATATTCACTTGCAATCAAGCACCTCTGGCGGGTGGATAGACTATTCCAACATCTCTCCTGTACAGTCATGGCACAATGCAGGTGGCATAGTTACGATCAGCTGGCACTGGAATGTTCCTACTTCTAATCCGTATACATCCTCCGTACCTGTAGTACTTTACAGTGGCCCGGACAAGGTGATGCCAAGTGACTGGAGTGGCAACATACAGCTTACTACCCAAGCAACGAAAGACATATTGGCCAAAGCATCTATCGGAAGTAAATTAGTTGTGAAAATCTCTGACGTGAAAGCAGGTGCCCAAGGCTCCATAAAGAACAGCAGTTGGGCAGGTTTTGTAGATGAGAACGGCAAGAACTGGGACTACTTCAGCATTAGTGGCAACAGCTATTCCATGACACTCGACCAAACCACACTTACTGAAATGCGGGCCAACGGACTGATTATTGGAGGTCATGACTATACGGTTACAGGCGTTACTGTCGAGACTACGGGGAGCGTTAAATACGATTTCAAAGCAGCAAAGAACGAGTTCACACTTGACGATGCGGTTACAGATGGCACATGGGCCAACCGATTTATGAAGTCAGACTTGGAGAAGATAGTGCCTTATCTGCAGCAATTGCAGCAAGCAAACATTCCTGTTCTCTGGCGTCCTCTCCATGAAGCAGCAGGCAAATGGTTCTGGTGGGGGAATGGTTCTGCCGCTTCCTACGTGAAACTATGGCACTTTATGTATGACTATTTCAAAGCAAAAGGCATCAATAATCTCATTTGGGTATGGACTTCCGAGAAAGCCGACAGCGACTGGTATCCAGGCGATGACTATGTAGATATCATCGGTACGGATATGTATGGGCAAGACGGGACAGCGGTTTCTGCCGCAGCTATGGCCGATCGCTTCAACACCTTGGCTTATCGTTATCCAACCAAGATGATTTCACTTACTGAATGCGGCACCGTTTCTGACGTTCCAACGCAATGGAACAGCGATGCGAAATGGAGTTGGTTCATGCCTTGGTATGGCAGTACGCATGCCACTGATGACTGGTGGAAAGCAGCAATGAAGTCCGAATATGTCATCACAAGATAAACAATGCTATTCCTCCTCTCTCATCGAGAGGGGGATTTTGTAGTTTTCAACTTTTTATCTTATTCCTAAAAACGCATCAAAACGCATGAAGAAGTTCTATTATCTCATCTTGTTTTTCCTCTCTTTCCTTTGTTTGCCTGCGTCTGCAAAAATCCGATTACCTCACATACTTTACGATAACATGGTATTGCAGCAACAGGCAGATGCACGGTTATGGGGATGGGCTACCCCAAAAACACGCGTTATCATCAAACCATCCTGGGGACCAAGTCATACGACTGTGGCTGACAAGGAGGGTAGATGGAGCCTTCGCATCCGTACTCCTAAAGGAAGTTACACGCCACTCAGCATCACCTTCAGTGATGGAGAAGCCGTAACCCTGCATGGCATTCTTGCCGGAGAAGTGTGGGTCTGTGCCGGGCAGAGCAACATGGAAATGCCCCTGCAAGGTTTCTATGAGTGCCCCGTAGAAGGTTATCAAGATGCCATTGCTGATGCCGGGCGCATACGTGGAATGCGTTATGTGAAGATACCTGCTGTGATGAGTGCAACACCGAAGGACGATGCAGTCTGTCATTGGGAAGTAATGAATGCCAACACTGCTAATTATTGCAGTGCGGTTGGTTATTTCTTTGGTCGCCGCCTGCATGAAATGATTGATGTTCCCATTGGGCTCATCCTTGCCAATAAGGGTGGAACTATGGTTGAGAGTTGGTTGAACGAAGATAATCTGAAACGTTATACCAACGAGACTGTAGACTCTGCAGAAATCGCTAAAAGATATCCGACAGACTGGCTGCGCCCCTTGCTTTGGGGCAATGGAACGTTTCATCCCATTCTCAACTATTCCATACGCGGCATTATTTACTATCAGGGATGCAGCAATGTCGACCACAATCCGAACACTTATGCAGAGCGTCTCAGCCGACTCATCAGCCAGTGGCGCAGTGATTTCAAAGTTCCCAACCTACCTTTCTATTTTGTAGAAATAGCACCATATAGTTACGGTAATGCCCTCGATACAGCTGCTGCATCTATACGCATGCAGCAACAGACTGTGGCAGAAAGCGTCGGTAATGCTGTTCTTATAGGCACAAACGATTTGGTTTATCCCGTAGAGGCGGAGCAGATACATCCCTGTCAGAAACGACAGATTGGAGAACGATTGGCAATGACAGCCGCTGCACGCGACTATGGGTTTGACCAAATCTTCTATCGCAGTCCGAGTTTCGAGAAGTTGGAAATGCGCAGAGACAGTTGTTTCGTACATCTGAAAGATACTTACAATGGCATTGTCCCCGTAACTTCTTATGAAGGCTTCGAGATTGCAGGTCAGGATAAAGTCTATTATCCTGCGCATGCCCAATACATTCACAACAGCATATTCCTGCTCACTTCGCCCAATGTCGCGCATCCTGTTGCCGTACGCTATTGTTATCATAACTTCCAATTGGGAAATGTGAAGAACCAGGCTGGGCTGCCATTGTTGCCTTTCAAGACAGATTAGCCCATGGGAGTGCACTATAAAATGGAAAAGATAAATCAAAGAAATGGATATGATTTTACCACATGCCAAAATCCTGTGCGTAACTTGATGCAGTTTACCTTGTAATCTGACACAAGTTACACGCTGTTCTGTGTCAGATTGCAACGTAACTTGACGCAGATTACAACGTGTTTCGATAGGAGTTAGAACATGGTCTTACTTGATGTTATCTTATGCTTTAATAGATTTTATGTAATATATTGATTTCCAATAGAATGAAAGTTGAATAAAAACATCTTTCGAATCGATTGTAATAGCTTCTGCATCACGCCTCTGACTTTCAAGGCTAATCATATTCATTGCACGGAGAAGTCTATGTCAAGAACCTGCAAGTATGGGCAATCGATTTCCTCATATGCCCATAAAAGTGTCGATTTTTGTCAATATAGTATTTGAAGTTTACATATTTAAGTCTTATCTTTGCATTGTGATTATCTAAGAACTAAAAATCGAATAAACTAACATGAACAAAAAGTACGCCATTACCTTACTGTTATTCGCATTGTTTTCCTTGGCAACAAAAGCCCAAAAATGGGAAGAACTGTCACAGACACCACAAATGGGTTGGAACTCATGGAATAAGTTTCAGGGCAACATTGATGAAGACATCATCAAGGGTATTGCTGATGCTATGGTGTCGAGTGGGTTGCGTGATGCCGGTTATATTTATATAAACATGGACGATTGCTGGCATGGTAAGCGCGATGCCAATGGTTTTATCCAGGCTGATCCGAAGCATTTTCCCCATGGAATAAAGGCTTTGGCCGATTACATCCATGCCCGTGGATTGAAGTTGGGCATTTACAGTGATGCCGGAACAGAGACCTGTGCGGGCCGTCCCGGGTCATTAGGGCACGAATATCAAGATGCGCTGCAATATGCCCGCTGGGATGTTGATTACTTAAAATATGACTGGTGCAACACTGTAAACATCAATCCTCGCGGTGCTTATCAGCTGATGAGTGATGCTTTGCGTGCTTCTGGTCGTCCAATCTTTTTCTCCATGTGTGAGTGGGGCGATAATCAACCTTGGCGTTGGGCCAGAGATATAGGAAACTCATGGCGCATTGGTCCCGACATTTGGTGCTCTTTTGACTCCACACGTGTATTTCCTACGTATGTGCAATATAGCGTTTTGGATTGTATCAACAAGAATGACAGCCTTCGTCGCTATGCCGGTCCGGGGCATTGGAACGACCCCGATATGCTGGAAGTAGGTAATGGACTCACCGTAAACCAAGACCGGGCACACTTTACGATGTGGTGCATGATGGCAAGTCCGCTTATCTTAGGTAACGACATACGCCATATGAGTGCAGAAACCAAGGCTATTCTGACCAATCGTGATCTTATTGCTATTGATCAGGATAAGCTTGGTGTGCAGGGACTACACCTTTTCAGTCGTGACGGATTGGACTATTGGTTCAAGCCTCTTGAAAATGGAGATTGGGCTATGACTATTCTCAATCCCACGCGTAAACCTATTGTATGTAACCTTAACTGGCAGGACTTTAATTTCACAGATGACGAGGTGAGTAAACGCAGTACAGCTTTTGATAAGTGTGTCTATAAAGTAAAGAACTTGTGGACAGGGCGCATGGAGGGGAAAACTTCTACCAAGCAGAAAGTAGACCGCAAGCTCACGGTTCCAGCACAGGATGTCGTTGTATATCGCTTACTGCGATGAATGCCAATGAATATTACCCTAACTAAAAATACTTTTCACATATGATATCCACATTTAAACGCCCACTTGTTCTTTGGCTTTGCCTGTTGTTATCGGCAACGCTCATGGCACAGATACGTGGCAATGAAATCACCGTGCAGGTAAGACCTAATCACATAGATTGGAACTATCAGTTGGGAGAAGAAGCTTTCTTTACTGTAGCTGTACTGAAAAACGGCTGTCCATTACCAAAAGCAAAGGTAGATATTGAAGCAGGACCTGTGATGTATCCCGATGTCAAGCGGATGAATGTGGAGCTGAAAGACGGCACTGCCACATGGAAAGCCAAGATGAACACCGCAGGTTTCTATCGTTTGAAAGTGCGGGCACACGTTGGTGATAAGACCTATGAAGGCTTGTGCACGGTTGGTTTTGCCCCCGAAACACTTCAGCCCACAGACAATTGTCCGACAGATTTTGACCAATTCTGGGAGAAGGCCTATAAAGAAGCCAGGCAATATCCGCTTGATGCCCACCGAAGATTATTGCCGGAACGCTGTACGGAGCGTGTGACAGTATACGAAGTGAGCTTCAATGGTTTATATCCCGGCAACCGTATTTATGGCATTCTCTGCGTTCCAACCGCGTTTAAGGGGCCACGTCCTGCACTCTTACGCGTACCTGGAGCGGGCGTCAGGCCCTATCAAGGTGACATTTATTTGGCTGACCGCGGTGCGATAACCCTTGAGATAGGAGTGCATGGCATTCCTGTAACGATGCCACAACAAGTATATGACGACTTGTTACATGGAGCTTTGAACGGATATTGGGAGGCTAACCTCGACAATCGCGACCAAATGCCTTATAAACGGATATTCATTGGTGCATTACGAGCCGTGGATTATCTTGCACAACTGCCTGAATGGAATGGCAAACAGCTCGGTGTGACGGGATCAAGTCAAGGAGGAATGCTGTCATTGGTGTGTGGTGCACTACATCCTAAAGTTACATTTGTGGGTGCTGTCCATGCAGCTATGTGTGATCATACAGCTTCTTTACATGGCAAAGCCTGTGGATGGCCGCACTATTTCTATGGCCAAAAGCAACCCGACAGCAAGAAAGTGGCAGTAAGCGGCTATTTCGATGGAGTGAATTTTGCCCGTCGTTTAACTGTTCCCAGTTGGTTTTCATTCGGATATAATGATGAAGTTGTGCCACCTAACAGTTCATATGCCACCTATAATGTAACCAAAGGAGCACGAACCTTAAGGCTGTATCCAGCCACAGGTCACTTCTGGTTTCAAGAACAGTGGGATGAATGGCAAAACTGGGTGACTCAACAATTAGGATTAGAAAAATGAAAGATAAAAACTATGAATAAGATTCGATATTATATTTTGGGACTGCTTCTTTCTTGTGTTGCTGTCTCTAAGGCCCAATCTTTTGTCACCGTAGAAAACGGAAGACTCTATCGGAATGGGAAACCTTATACTTTCATCGGTGCCAACTACTGGTATGGAGCCATTCTTGGATCAAAAGGTGAGGGTGGAAACAGGAAGAGACTGAAGCGTGAGTTGGATGAAATGAAACGCTTAGGCATCAATAATCTACGCATTCTTGTAGGTAGTGATGGCGAAGAGGGAACGAAATGGAAAGTAAAACCAGTGCTTCAGACATCACCAGGTGTATATAATGACACCATACTTGACGGACTTGACTATCTGATGCAACAGCTTCAACAGCGTGGAATGGTTGCCGTGCTCTACCTTAATAACTCATGGGAGTGGAGTGGGGGCTATGGCTTCTATCTTGAGAACGTGGGGGCAGGCAAGGCAGTGCAGCCCAATGAAGCAGGATATGCTGCCTATGTCAAGTATGCTTCGCAATTTGCCACCAATCAAAAGGCGCAACAGCTGTTCTTTAATCATCTTAGTTTCATTCTTAACCGTACCAATCGCTATACAGGTAAACGCTATCTGGATGATCCTGCCATTATGTCATGGCAGATAGGCAACGAACCTCGGGCTTTCGATAAATCAGTTCTTCCGGCATTCGAAGGCTGGATAGCCAAGGCTGCAGCTTTGATGAAAAGCATTGATAAACGGCATTTAGTGAGTGTCGGGTCTGAAGGTGCATTTGGTTGTGAAGGTAATTACGATTCATGGAAACGGATTTGTGCTGATCCCAACATAGACTATTGCAACATACATGTTTGGCCTTACAACTGGAGTTGGGCCAAGAAAGACTCTTTGTCACAAAATCTACAGCGTGCCAAAGACAAAACCAAGGAGTATATAGATAGTCATTTGTCTATCTGTACCAAACTGAATAAACCTTTGGTGATGGAAGAATTCGGATATCCACGAGACGGTTTTGCTTTCTCAAAGAAAGCACCTACCACAGCCCGTGATGCATATTACAGCTATGTATTTTCACTCTTAATAGCAGATGCAGCCCAAAAAGGATACTTTGCAGGTTGCAATTTCTGGGGATGGGGCGGTAAAGCGCGACCTAAACACGAACAATGGCAACCTGGTGATGACTATACAGGTGATCCCGCACAAGAAGCACAAGGGTTGAATTCGGTGTTTTCGACCGATAAAAGTACCATTAAGATTATAAAGGCTTCTATTGCCAAATTACCGAAGAACTGATACACAAAGAAATAGAATGATATGAGAAAAATACTCTTTGTCATGGCAATAGTCATACTGACAACAAATGCAAATGCAAATCGGAAGGTGCAGCAAACGCCTGCACAAAAGCTTATCGAACGCCTTCATGTACTGCAGAAACGAGGTGTGATGTTTGGTCATCAGGATGCTCTTTTCTATGGTACGACATGGAAATGGGAGTATGGAAGAAGCGATGTGAATGATGTTTGTGGGGATTATCCTGCCGTTTTAGGTTGTGAATTAGGTGGTCTTGAACTTGGCAATGAAAAGAATCTTGATGGTGTTCCTTTTGATAAAATGCGGCAGCAGATTATAGATCATTATCAGAAAGGTGGCATTGTAACCATCAGTTGGCATCCCTACAATCCTGTTACCGGTAAAGATGCATGGCATACAGAAGGGAATGCTGTTACCGAAGTTCTTCCCGGAGGCAAAGAAACCGCTAAAATGCAACTCTGGCACAAGCGATTAGCCGAATTCTTTGCTTCACTTAAAGACCAGAAAGGAAATATTGTTCCTGTGATTTTCCGGCCATGGCATGAAATGGGTGGGGCTTGGTTCTGGTGGGGAAGCAAGCAATGTACGCCTACACAGTATGTTGCATTGTTTCATCTTACATTTGAAGCAATGAAGCATGCTGGCCTACATAATCTTGTTTGGAGTTATTCTCCCAATGCTCAAGCTGATGACACACCAGAACAATACTTCCGTTTCTATCCGGGAGATGGCTATGTAGATATACTCGGTATAGACTTGTATCAATATGGTACCGGGAAAGATTTCATAACCCAGTGTCAAAATGAAATGTGCATTATGTCTGCCTATGCCCAAAAGCATCATAAACTATACGCGCTTACAGAAGCTGGCTACCAAAACACACCTGATGCGAAATGGTATAGTTCCACATTGCTTCCAGGAATAAAGGGATATGCTCCTATTTATGTGCTACTGTGGCGCAATGCATGGGATAATGCAGAAGAAAACTTTGGCCCTGCACCAGAGAAAGCATGTGCAGATGACTTTAGAAGCATATATAAAAAGGGGGCTTTTATATTTCGCAGTAAGTTAAGTGACATGCAAAGAAAGCCATATTCTGTGGTTGGAAAGAAGCATAATAAGAAATAAAAAGTATATAGATATGTCAACATTCAATTCCAAACTTAATGCACTTCGTCTTCGTTACGAAGCATTGCTCACAAAACCAAACCACGTAGAAGAAAATGGTAATGGTATTTATGAACGTTATACTAATCCCATACTGACAGCAGAACATACACCTTTAGAGTGGCGCTACGATATGGATGAACGTACTAATCCATTCTTGATGCAGCGAATCATGATGAATGCTACACTCAATGCAGGTGCAATAAAATGGGATGATAAGTATTTGTTGGTAGTTAGAGTGGAGGGAGCTGACCGAAAAAGCTTCTTCGCTGTAGCCGAAAGTCCTAACGGTATAGATAATTTCCGCTTTTGGGATGAACCGATAACTATGCCTGATACAGAAAAACCAGCTACGAACATCTATGACATGCGCCTGACTCGTCATGAAGATGGTTATATATATGGAGTATTTTGTGCAGAAAGACACGATGACAATATGCCTGGTGACCTTTCTGCTGCTACCGCAACGGCAGGCATAGCACGTACCAAAGATTTGAAAACATGGGAACGGTTGCCCGATCTCAAAGCTTCAAGTCAACAACGCAATGTCGTTCTTCACCCAGAATTCGTAGATGGCAAGTATGCTTTCTACACTCGCCCACAGGATGGTTTTATAGACACTGGCTCTGGAGGAGGAATAGGTTGGGCTTTAGTGGATGACATTACTCATGCAGAAGTGCACGAAGAAACCATTATCAACCCGCGTCATTACCATACGATTATGGAACTGAAGAACGGCGAAGGTCCACATCCTATTAAGACTCCGCATGGCTGGCTGCATCTTGCACACGGTGTGCGGGCTTGTGCAAGTGGTCTGCGTTACGTTCTTTATATGTATATGACTGCATTAGATGATCCCACACGGATGATTGCTCAGCCGGGTGGTTACCTTTTGGTACCGGAAGGTGGTGAATATATAGGTGACGTGATGAACGTTGTTTTCTCTAATGGATGGATTGCCGATGAAGACGGTCGTGTATTTATCTATTACGCATCATCAGATACACGCATGCATGTAGCAACTTCAACAGTGGATCGATTAGTTGACTACTGTCTGCATACTCCACAAGATGGGCTTACGACATCTGCCAGTGTTGAAACCATCAAGAAACTCATAGCAAAAAACCGCGCACTATGAAAATTGGGCTTAGTGAAAAGATAGGTTATGGCTTAGGTGATATGTCATCATCAATGTTCTGGAAGCTTTTCGGAGCCTATCTCATGATATTCTATACCGATGTGTTTGGTATTTCTGCTGCTATTGTTGGAACGATGTTTGCCGTCACTCGCGTATGGGATTCCTTTTTTGACCCTATTGTTGGTGCAGTGGCAGACCGTACATCATCACGTTGGGGACGTTTCCGACCGTATCTTCTCTATTTGGCAGTACCTTTCGGCCTTATAGGTATATTGACGTTTTTAACTCCTCCACTTGGAGAAACCGGGAAAATCGTATATGCTTTCATTACCTATGGGCTGATGATGATGGTGTATTCTGCTATCAATGTACCCTATGCTTCGTTGTTGGGAGTAATGAGTCCCGCCCCAGCAGACCGTAATACCTTGGCCACCTATCGCATGACATTCGCCTATTTGGGTTCATTTGTAGCCTTATTACTTTTCATGCCATTGGTAAATGCTTTTGGTGGAGCTGATGACAAAGGCTCCATGCATGGTTGGCTAACGGCTTCGCAATTTGGTTGGCTAATGGCAGTATTGGTTATTGCCATTGTATGCGTAATCCTTTTCTTAGGTTGCTTCGCTCTTACAAAAGAGCGTGTGAGACCTGTTAAACAAGAAAAGACTTCACTAAAAACGGATCTTCGCGATCTGTTACATAATCGACCATGGTGGATTTTGCTCGGTGCTGGTGTAGCTTCACTCGTATTTAACTCCATTCGTGACGGTGCAACGGTTTATTATTTCAAGTATTATGTTGATGAAACGGCCATTGGAAGCATCTTCTTTTTAGGTCTCCCATTTGTACTCAGTGGTCTTTATCTGGCTGTAGGACAAGCTGCCAACATTGTAGGTGTAATGCTTGCAGCCCCTATCAGTAATCGTATAGGTAAACGACGCACATTCATGGCTGCCATGGCTGTAGCATCTGTTCTCAGTATTATATTCTTTTGGCTTGACAAAGATCAGCTTCTTCTCATCTTTGTACTGCAGGCGCTCATCAGTATTTGTGCAGGTAGCATCTTCCCTCTGTTGTGGAGCATGTATGCAGATTGTGCAGATTACAGTGAACTGCAGACTGGTAACCGTGCGACTGGACTTATCTTCTCTTCCTCTTCGATGAGTCAGAAGTTTGGTTGGGCTTTCGGTACGGCCATAACAGGGTGGATGCTTGCTCAATTCGGCTTTCAGGCTAATGCTGTTCAATCGGCAGAAACCATCCAAGGTATAAAGATGTTTCTTTCAATATTGCCGGCAATAGGAGCACTACTTTCATTAGCTTTCATTTATTTTTACCCACTCAGCGAACAAAGAATGAAACAGATAACGCACGAGTTGGAAGAAAAACGAGCTGATACTGCATCAACTAAAGTTCAATAATCAATCTTAAGATTTCTCACTATGTATAACCTTTCAAAAGAATTACGCGAGGAGTTGGAACAAAATATCCTTCCTTTCTGGATGAACAGAATGATAGACCAACGCAACGGAGGTTTTCTCGGTCGTATAGATGGCTGTGGAAATCCTGTGCCTGATGCGGAGAAGGGAGCTATCCTCAATGCACGTATACTCTGGGCTTTTGCTGCTGCCTACCGTGTTTTACATAAACCTGAATATTTGGAAGCAGCGACAAGAGCAAAAGACTATTTTATCAATCATTTCATTGATGTACAAGAAGGAGGCGTATTCTGGAGTTTAGATGCTCAAGGAAATGTGCTTGATGCCAAAAAACAGACCTATGCTATTGGATTTGCAATCTATGGTTTGAGCGAATATGCGCAGGCCACGGGTAATAAAGAGGCATTGTTGCATGCAAAGAAGTTATATACCGACATTGAACGTCATGCTTTCGATAGTGTTAATAATGGCTATGTAGAGGCATTAACGCGCGATTGGCAGCCTATTGCCGACATGCGACTAAGCGACAAGGATGAAAACGGATCGCGAACAATGAATACGCATCTTCATATCCTTGAACCTTACACTAATCTCTACCGTGTATGGCGAACGCCTGAATTGGCAGAGCGTATCACTAATCTTATTGATATCTTTCTCACACATTTACTCAATTCAGAAACAAATCATCTTGACCTGTTTTTCAATGATAAGTGGCAAGGCCGTCGAAACATACAAAGCTTTGGTCATGACATTGAAGCCGTGTGGTTATTGCATGAGGCAGCGTTAGAGTTGGGTAAACCTGAAGTGTTGGCAAAGGTTGAAAAGGCTATTATACGCATAGCCAAGGCTGCAGATGAAGGTCTGCAACCAGATGGCTCAATGATATACGAACGATGGACTGACACCGGGCATGTTGATGATCAGCGCCAATGGTGGGTGATGTGCGAATGCGTGATAGGACATGTTGATCTCTATCAACACTTTGGTGATAAGGCGGCGCTCGATATTGCTCGCTATTGTTGGCGATATATCGTTGAACATATCATAGACCACGAGCGAGGCGAATGGTATTGGGGCTGTGATAAGAACGGACATCCCAATCGCATAGATGATAAAGCCGGCTTCTGGAAATGCCCTTATCATAACACCAGAATGTGCTTGGAAATCATCGAAAGAAGTCTTGCTCCCGAATATAATCATTGATTAAATTAAAGTCTGCTTCCCCTCTTTATCTTCATAAAAAGAGGGGAGGAGAAGTCTTTTCCCGTTTATATGGACAATTACGTGCTACATGAAATAACTCCTTTGATGGATACCGATGCGCTCTACATCGCTGACAGGCACAAGAGCGAGTTCTCCTATCCCGTACATAATCACGATGTTTTCGAACTCAATTTCGTTGAAAATGCAGCTGGGGTGAAGCGAATTGTTGGCGACAGCAATGAAGTTATCGGAGATTACGACCTTGTACTCATCACCAATCCCACGCTTGAACATGCCTGGGAGCAGCATGAATGCAAGAGTAATGACATTCGCGAAATCACCATTCAGTTTAATTTTGGGGCAGGAATAACAGAGGCGGACTACTTTTTTGGTAAGACGCCATTTGAAAGTATACGCCATATGATGAAAGAAGCACAAAAAGGAATGGCCTTTCCCATGTCTTCTATCATGAAAGTCTACGAAAGATTGAGTGGTCTGAGCCAGATAACCGATCGCTTCACTGCCTTAATGGAATTTCTGAACATCCTCCACACACTGTCCTTATGCACAGGCGCACGCACCTTGGCAACAACCAGTTATGCGAAAGTGAATATCGAAGACGACAGCCGTCGTATATTACGTGTAAAGAAATATATATCAGATAACTATATGTATGAACTGCGCCTTAAGAGTCTGGCAGACCTCGCCAACATGAGTGAGAGCGCATTCTGCCGCTTCTTCAAGTTGCATACAGGGCGCCGACTGAGTGATTATATCATCGATATACGCTTGGGATATGCCACGCGCCTGCTGATAGACACCACCGAGACCATTGCCGAAATCAGTTTTAAGTGCGGTTATAACAACATGAGCAACTTCAATCGCATCTTTAAGCGAAAGAAAGGTTGTTCGCCCACAGAATTCCGCAACAGCCATCACAAGATAAAAGTGATAGTATAGCCTGCTTCATTTTGCAGGTAGGTTTATTCCAAAAGGAAAAGGATGTCTTTATAAAAAGACATCCTTTTCTATAGTGTTCAATTTGAAACTTATTCTTCCACAGCTGCCTGTGCTGCTGCAAGGCGAGCTATTGGCACACGGAATGGAGAACAACTCACATAGTCTAAGCCCACGCGATGACAGAACTTGACAGATGAAGGCTCGCCACCATGCTCACCACAGATACCGCACTTAAGTCCCGGACGGGTTGCGCGACCCTTCTTTACAGCCATTTCAACAAGCTGACCTACACCTTCCTGGTCTAAAACCTGGAAAGGATCAACCTTCAGTATCTTCTTTTCAAGATACACAGGCAGGAAGCTTGCAATGTCATCACGGCTATATCCAAATGTCATCTGGGTAAGGTCATTGGTTCCAAAGCTGAAGTATTCAGCTCTCTTGGCAATATTGTCAGCTGTCAGAGCGGCACGTGGTATCTCTATCATCGTACCGACTTTGAATGGGATTTCAACGCCTTCCTTTTCAAAAAGCTGCTTTGCAGTAGAGCGGATAACATCTTCCTGAACATCAAACTCATTGACAATACCAATCAGTGGAACCATGATTTCAGGCATTGGATTGAAACCTGCTTTCTTCAAATCAATTGCTGCACCGAGGATTGCGCGTGTCTGCATCGCTGTAATTTCGGGGTATGTGTTGCCCAGACGACAGCCGCGATGACCCAACATCGGATTGTGCTCGCTCAAAGAATTTACACGACGCTGGATTTCCTCCACAGAAATGCCCATCTCTTCAGCCATAGCTTTCTGGCCGGCAAGGTCATGAGGCACGAACTCATGCAATGGAGGATCGAGCAAACGGATATTCACGGGATAGCCATCCATAGCCTTTAATATGCCATAGAAATCCTGTTTCTGATAAGGTAGGAGTTTTTCAAGCGCGTTTTCACGGCCTTCTTTCGTGTCAGCAAGGATCATTTCGCGCATGGCTTTAATCTTCTCGTTCTCGAAGAACATATGCTCTGTGCGACAGAGACCGATACCGACAGCACCGAAATTATGTGCAACCTCTGCATCATGAGGCGTGTCTGCATTTGTGCGGACAACAAGGCGTGTATGCTTCTGGCACAGATCCATCAGCATGGCGAAGTCACCTGTGACCTCAGCCGGCTTTGTTTTTACCTCGCCCAAATAAACTTCACCCGTTGAACCATTGATTGAAATGTAGTCACCTTCATGAATGAGTGTGCCGTCGATTTCAAGAGTACGTGCTTTATAATTAATGTTAATAGCACCTGCACCACTGACACAACACTTACCCATACCGCGTGCAACAACCGCAGCATGACTGGTCATGCCTCCTCGTGCCGTAAGAATGCCCTCGGCAGCACTCATACCTGCGAGGTCTTCGGGACTTGTTTCAATGCGCACCATGATTACCTGATGTCCGTCATCATGCCATTTCTCTGCATCATCAGCAAAGAAAACAACCTGACCACAAGCGGCACCCGGACTTGCAGGAAGACCTCTTGTCAACACCTTGGCAGTTGTTTGTGCCTCCTTATCAAAGATAGGGTGGAGCAGTTCATCCAATTTGTTTGGCTCACAACGCAACAGGGCTGTCTTTTCATCTATCTCGCCTTCGCGCAACAAGTCCATGGCAATCTTCACCATTGCCGTGCCTGTACGTTTTCCGTTACGGGTCTGGAGGAACCACAAATGGCCTTCCTGAACGGTGAACTCCATATCCTGCATGTCGTGATAGTGAGCTTCCAGCTTCTGCTGGATATCGTTCAGCTGCTTGAAGATTTCAGGCATAGCCTCTTCCATCGATGGATATTTTGAAGCACGGATTTCCTCATCAATACACTGCTGTTTAGCCCAACGCAAAGAGCCTTCCTTGGTAATCTGCTGCGGTGTACGAATGCCGGCAACGACATCTTCGCCCTGCGCATTGACCAAATATTCACCATTAAAACGATTTTCTCCTGTTGCGGCATCACGGCTGAAGCAAACACCTGTTGCAGAGGTTTCGCCCATATTTCCAAATACCATGGCCATAACGTTGACCGCTGTACCCCATTCTGCAGGAATACCTTCCATCTTTCGATAGAGAATAGCGCGCTCATTCATCCACGAATCAAAAACAGCACAGATAGCGCCCCACAGTTGTTCCATTGGATCTGTTGGGAAATCATGACCGGTCTGCTCCTTAATGGCTGCTTTAAACAACTTGACAAGCTGCTTGAGTTCATCCACATTCATTTCGTTATCAAGAGAGATGCCGCGCTGTTTCTTTACATTAATAATGATAGCCTCAAAAGGATCAATGTCTTCCTTGTTGGCTGGTTTCATGCCGAGAACAACGTCACCGTACATCTGAACAAAGCGACGGTAGCTGTCATAAGCAAAGCGTTCATTGCCGGTCTTACGGGCCAGGCCTTCTACAACTTCATCATTGAGACCGAGATTAAGAATGGTATCCATCATACCGGGCATGCTGGCACGGGCTCCCGAACGTACACTGACGAGCAAAGGATTTTCAACATCGCCAAACTTTGATTTCATCAAAGTCTCAATATGCTTTACAGAAGTTTCAACATCTTTCTTCAACAGATTGACAACTTCCTCTTTTCCTTTCTCAAAGTACTCGTTACATACGTCTGTCGTAATCGTGAAACCGGGAGGAACGGGAACACCGATAAGATTCATTTCGGCTAAGTTCGCACCCTTACCACCAAGCAGATTCCTCATGTCTGCCCGTCCCTCGGCCTTACCGTTGCCGAAGATATAAACTCTTTTCTCACTCATAACTGATTTGGTGTAAAATTGCTTTATTTGGTTATTTGATATTTTAATATTTGCAAATATAATGTAAATCTATCAAGTAACCAAACTTTTACCTGCTTTTTTGCTATCTTCACCTTACATTTTTGCTATATTGTTGCATTTCTTCTCCATAGCTTTCCAAGTGCCACTAAACAGATATTCAAAAATGAGAAAACTGAAGGCATTTCCCCATATCTGTATCCCTGTTGTGTAACATGACGCATAACGCGTTGTAACTTGAGTCAGATTACACAGTGATTTGAGTCAGATTACACTGCAATTTGCATCGAATTACAGCGCATTATGACTTGAATTGCAGAACAACTCTGGGAAGGTCATAAAAGCAAGTCTGCTTTTTTGATTTTTTTTCTTTATTTACTATTACAGGAAAGCGTTGGAAAACGGATAATAATTTTACAATAGGGAGAGGTTTCCCGAACTGCAGTCTCTGTGTAATTGCCATAATTTTTTATGTTATTTTGTTCTGCCAATATATATCATCTAAAGCATACGGCGTAACTGTTTGAATAATAGAACAAGCCAACTTTTAGAATATAATTGTTTTCATTCAAGTTGTTAAAGTAAAACTTCATATTGCATTGATATGTCGCTTGATAGCGGATGCTTGATAACAACCAATTAATAAACAAATGTATATATATATCTTATTCTATGGAATATGCAACTCTTGATTAGGCTAAAAAATGGGAAAAAATTTGCAAGTCAAATAAAAAAGCCGTATTTTTGCGCTGTAGAAAAATTTTAACACTTAATGAGGCAGCTGAAAATCACAAAGTCAATAACCAATCGGGAAAGTGCATCGCTCGATAAATATCTGCAGGAGATAGGTCATGAAGACTTGATTTCTGTAGAAGAGGAGGTGGAGCTTGCACAGAAAATCAAGCGGGGTGATCGTCGTGCCTTAGAGAAACTGACACGTGCAAACCTGCGTTTTGTGGTTTCTGTTGCCAAGCAATATCAAAATCAAGGACTTAGTTTGCCGGACCTCATCAATGAAGGCAATCTTGGATTGATTAAAGCTGCAGAGAAATTTGATGAAACTCGTGGGTTCAAATTCATCTCGTATGCTGTTTGGTGGATACGCCAGAGTATTCTTCAAGCTATTGCCGAGCAGAGCCGTATCGTCAGACTGCCTTTGAATCAAGTCGGTTCGGTAAATAAGATAAAGCGTGTTCTCAACAAACTTGAACAGGAGAATGAACAATTTCCGACGATAGAAGAAATTGCTGCAAAAGTTGACATACCGGAGGATAAAGTGGCCGATGCGATCAAATCAAACGGCAGACATGTGTCAGTTGATGCTCCGCTTGCAGAAGGAGAGGAGAACAGTCTGTTGGATATTCTGCCCAACAATAATGCTCAAATGGCTGACAGCGTGCTGGTACAGGAGTCCTTGCGTGATGAAGTTGCAAATGCACTTCAGTCGTTGAATGAGCGTGAACGCAACATCGTCGAAGCTTTCTTTGGCATTAACCAATCAGAGATGACACTTGAAGAAATCGGAGATAAATTCGGTCTGACGCGTGAACGTGTACGCCAAATAAAAGAAAAAGCAATTCGTCGGCTGCGTCATAACACAAAGAATAAAAATCTTAAGGCATACCTCGGGCAATAAGCTGCATCGTTTGTCGTTATAGTAAATAAAAGAATAAAGGTAAATGAGATTGAAAACACTATTATTGACAGCTTGTGCATTCTTTATTTGCGCGGCTGCTTCTGCTGGAAACAACAAAGTGTATCTTTATGGTTTTGCAGCATCTTTTAATGATTCTACTGTCTATTTCACTGATATTCAGGAGTTGGATTCTGCTGTAGTAGACAGGGGAGGGTTTCTGTATGGCCGTGACAGCTACTCATATCAGCTGCGCGATTATCTTGCTTCCAAGGGGTTTGAACATGCCACTTGTGTGACTATGTGGGCTACAAAGCGAGATGTTATCGAAAAGAAATTCCAGAATATGAGAAGCAGATACGGGGTTGTTTTCGGTAAAAAAACAAAGAAAAAGAATACCTATACCATTAAATATCTTACAACCGATGAATTTCACTATCAGGCAATCATTCCTGATGAAAGTCAGATTGTAGCTCCTGTAAAATCACGTAAAAAGAAATAGTATGGCTTCATGTGGCAATGTCAAATTTCACATGAGCCTTATGTGTCGGCCCTTTGCAGGATATGAATTACTTTTTTGAGATAGCAGAACATTTTATCAGGATTGCATATCAGGAAGAAGAAGCCTTGCTATATAATTTGCTGCCTTCATTTCAACCGTTTGGATGTGAAGCAGTAGAAGAAGACAAGCTTCTGTTTAGTCTGGTGATTAATCCGAACCTGAAAGTTGTAGATAAAGAAAAACGACATCGTATCCGAGTGTTTGATACGGGTAATGGAGATACTGTTGTAGACAGATTGCCAGACGGCGGCTATCAATATGTCATCAAGGATATTAATAAAATGCCTTGTGCTTTGCTTATCTGTGATAAGGATTTCTGCAATTGTCAGTGTGCATTGAATGGTAATCTCAACATGAGAAGCTTTGGCCTGAACAATGTATTGATGCTGATCATGGCCTTTGCCGGCAGCAAACGAGACACGGTGTTGATACATGCTTCGCTCGTCAGGAAACATGAGTATGGATATGCATTCATTGCTAAAAGTGGGACTGGTAAGAGCACACAGGTCAGCCTTTGGTTGCGATATATTGAAGGGTGCGACTTGATGAACGATGACAATCCAATCATTAGGATTGTGGATGGCATGACATATATTTATGGTAGTCCATGGAGTGGTAAGACTCCATGCTATCGAAAAGTAAAAGCACGCTTGGGTGCAATCACACGCATTGACCGTGCTCCGGAGAATTCGATAGAGCGTCTTTCTGTAGTAGAAGCATTTGCTTCAGTCTTTCCTTCATGCTCATCCATGAAATGGGATGAGGATATCTTTAATCATCTTTGTAATATAGTAGGTGATATCATCGCCCAAACACCAGTGTATACCTTGCATTGTAGACCGGATAAAGCTGCAGCAGAATTATGTCATCAAACAATATCCATAAAATAAATAAATGCTTCGCCAATAGGTTGTTGATACCTGAAATCATAAAGATGCTTGAAGAGGGACACTCCGTGACACTTCCTTTGCGTGGTTACAGTATGCGTCCGTTTCTCGAGGATGGACGTGACATGGCACTATTGACAAGGCCTGTTGATATAAAAGTTGGCGATCCTGTTCTGGCAGAAACACAGCCAGGCTTCTATGTGTTGCATCGGATTGTAGACATGAATGATGAGCAAGTAGTGCTGAGAGGTGACGGGAACCTTGCCTGTGAATATTGTCAAAAGAAAGATATTAAGGCGTCTGTCATCGGTTTTTATAGAAAGGGACGACGGGATTTAGACCGGACAGATGGCCGTAAATGGAGAATTTATTCTCGTATATGGATCTTTCTTTCTCCTGTCAGACGATATCTTTTAGGCTTTTACAGAAGAATTTGGATCAAGTTTTTCGGCCCGATATAATGATTCTTTTCGTGAATTCGGCTTAAAGAATTAAGTCCCGATGGAACGGCGGCAGTAAAAAAAGAATCGTCCGAGGCCTCGGATGAGCAAAAAACTGGAAAAAATAGCTTTCCGAGGTCTCGGATGAACAAAAAACAGAAGAAAATAGCTTTCCGAGGCCTCGGATGAACAAAAAACAGAAGAAAATGACTTTCCGAGGCCTCGGATGAGCAAAAAACTGGAAAATATAGCTTTCCGAGGCCTTGGATGAGCAAAAAATCGAAAAAAAATAGCTTTCCAACCCCTTGGATGAACAAAAAATTGAAAAAAATGGCTTTCCAACCCCTTGGAAGCGGGAAGATAGAC
>NZ_KV817595.1:136385-182046 GCF_001814685.1 Prevotella sp. HMSC077E09
TTGGAAGCGGGAAGATAGACGCTTAAACAGAATTCACATATTAATCATACATGTAACTTAAACGAATGAAATATGAAAACAAAACAAGGATTTAATCTTCGGAACATATGCGGTGAATATATCATTGTTGCAGAAGGGGAATCAAATATTGATTTCAGCAATATCATCAGCATGAATGAAAGCTCTGCTTTCCTCTGGAAAAATATTCAAGGTAAAGAATTCACATGTGAAGACCTTGTGAAACTGTTAACAGACGAGTACGAGGTTGATGAAACGACAGCGTCTAAAGACGTGACTGCTCTTGTTGAAACATGGAAGGAAGCTGGTATTCTTGAATAGGAAGTTTCTAATAGAGATAACAATAAAGCCCAAAAGCGATTATGCTTTTGGGCTTTATTTTATGAATTTCTATTTTTAGTATGCAAAAAGAGGATAATCTTTCATCGTTGCATTGACCTTTTCGCGAACACGTTTAATGACTTGTTCGTTCTCAGGATTATTCAATACTTCCTCTATCAGTTCTGCAACAAGATGCATCATGTCTTCTTTTGCACCACGAGTTGTGATGGCAGCAGTGCCAAGTCGGATGCCGGAAGTCTGGAAAGCACTGCGAGTATCGAATGGCACCATGTTCTTATTGGCTGTAATATCGGCTGACACTAATGCATTTTCAGCAACTTTACCTGTCAAATCAGGATACTTTGTGCGTAAATCTACCAGCATAGAATGATTGTCTGTGCCGCCACTAACAATGCTGAAGCCGCGTTGTATCAAATCTTCTGCCAACACAGCTGCATTCTTCTTCACCTGCATGGCATATTCTTTCCATGAAGGTTGCAAGTTTTCTGCGAAACCAACTGCCTTAGCTGCAATGACATGTTCCAACGGCCCGCCCTGTGTGCCTGGGAAAACAGCAGAATTGAGCAGCATGCTCATCTTTTTCACCTCGCCTTTCTTTGTGGTCAAGCCCCACGGATTGTCGAAATCCTTTCCCATCAAAATGATGCCACCACGTGGTCCACGGAGTGTCTTATGTGTAGTGCTGGTTACAATATGAGCATATTTCAAAGGGTTATCGAGCAGTCCTGCTGCAATCAATCCTGCAGGGTGTGCCATGTCAATCATCAGCAAGGCACCTACTTCGTCTGCAATCTTGCGCATACGCGCATAATCCCATTCACGGCTATATGCAGAGCCTCCACCGATAATCAGTTTTGGTTTATGTTGAAGTGCCAACCGTTCCATCTCGTCATAGTCGACACGTCCCGTCTCTTTGTTGAGATTATATCCGATAGGATTGTACAGCAGTCCAGAAGTGTTGACATGACTACCATGTGAAAGATGCCCACCGTGATCAAGATTCAAGCCCATAAATGAATCTCCAGGTTTCAGTACAGCCAAAAGAACAGCAGCGTTAGCTTGCGCTCCAGAATGTGGTTGTACGTTAGCAAACTCTGCATTGAAGAGCTTCTTTACACGTTCACGAGCAAGGTCTTCAATCTGGTCAACAACCTGACAACCGCCATAGTAGCGCTTCCCGGGAAGTCCTTCAGCATATTTATTGGTAAGGTATGACCCCATGGCAGCCATAACCTCGTCACTCACAAAGTTTTCTGAAGCAATCAACTCCATACCTTTCAGCTGGCGCTGATGTTCTTTCTCAATAAGGTCAAAAATCTCTTGGTCTCTTTTCATTGTGGATATGAATTTATAATGAACTTTTTTAGTCTCTATATCTATAAAATCTTAAGCTTGCTGTCAGCACCAAATAGAATTGCCAAATCAGCAAAGCTTGATGCTGTTGAAATCCTGTTCTTTGTCACAATATCTACATTTCAGTATTCCATGCGCTTTGTCTACAACATTGAAAACGGTTTGCATGGGTTCGTTGTTGGTGATGCACTTAGGATTATTGCACTTTACAATCCCTCGCAGTTCGTCGGGAGTCTCAACCGTTTTCTTCTCAACGACTTCGTAGTCTTTAATGATGTTGAGTACAATTTTTGGGGCTACTACACTGAGTCGGCTAATTTCTTCATCAGAGAAAAAGCGATTTGTAATCTTGATAATACCTTTCTTTACAATCTTTTGTGAAGGAAGATTATATCCAATAGTCACAGGAGTTGTAGAATCTTTCAATCCTAATAAATCAACGACTTGATAGGTCTTTTCTGCAGGGATATGGTCGATAACCGTACCATTTTCGATAGCTGAAACAAGCATTTCTTTCTTTCCCATGACTTTAGAATTTAGAATTGATAATTGTTTTGTCGTTTTGAATATCTTCCAGCGTAATGCCCAAACAATGACAGAATATAGCTTCACGGGCATAAAGTCCATTGCGAGCCTGTTGGATATAGTAGGCGTGTGGGTTGTCATCTACATCGTAGGCTATTTCATTGACACGTGGGAGAGGGTGGAGTATTCTCATGTTTGGCTTGGCACATCGCAGCATTTCTGCTCTCAAAATATAAATGTTCTTAACGTGTTCGTATTCCATTAGATCAGAAAACCTTTCTTTCTGAACTCGTGTCATATACAGGATATCAGCATTGGCAATAACCTTATCTGTAAATTCAGTGTGCTCTTCAAACTTTATTCCGTTTTCCTTGCAATAAATTTTATACTCCTGTGGCATTGCAAGTTCTTTCGGCGCGATAAAATGAAAGGTAGGATTGAAATGGCGCATTGCCATGATAAGGGAATGGACTGTGCGACCATATTTGAGATCGCCAACAAGATAGATATTCAGATTTTCAAGTGTACCTTGTGTTTGATAAATGGTATAAAGATCAAGCAGACATTGTGAGGGGTGCATGTGGGCGCCGTCTCCTGCATTTATGATTGGAACAGGTGCAATTTCCGATGCATATTGAGCAGCGCCTTCTATGTAATGGCGCATAGCAATAATATCAGCGTAATTGCTTACCATGAGAATGGTGTCTTTCAATGTTTCTCCTTTCGAAACACTCGAAGCTTTCGCATCGCTGAAGCCAATAACTCGTGCGCCAAGCCTGTTGGCTGCAGTTTCGAAACTAAGTCTTGTGCGAGTCGACGGTTCATAAAAGAGTGTTGCTATAACTTTCCCCTTTAATAATTCCCTGTCAGGATGTTGCTCGAACTCATGTGCCATTTGAATAAGGTAAAGCAAATCTTCTTTACTCAAATCAGCAATCGTTACAAAGTTATGTTTTCCCATTTGTAATATGATTGATATTCCGAATTCGACTTCAAAGTTAAGCATTATTTCTGATTAATGTGTGTTATTTGACAGAAAAATTGTATTTTTGCTAAAAAATTATCGAGATGAGAAAGGCTTTTATTCACTTCCTATGGGGAGCATTGATATTATTTATATGTGGGACTGCTTTTGCATTCGTTGCCATCTGGGAAGGCTGGATAGGCTATATGCCTCCGGTAGAGGATTTGCAAAACCCTATCAGTCGTTATGCCACACAGGTGTATTTTGCGGACGGAAAGGTTATGGGTACCTACAATTTTAACAAGGAAAACAGAATTGTTATCCCTTACAGTAAAATCTCAAAGCATTTGGTCGAAGCATTGGTTGCTACGGAAGATGAACGTTTTTATGAACATAGCGGCATTGATTTCATTGCTTTGGGAAGAGCTGTCGTCAAACGGGGACTGTTTGGACAGGCCTCGGCGGGCGGAGGATCGACCATTACCCAGCAGCTTGCCAAGCAACTATATTCAGAGCAGGTGCATAACTCATTGGAGAGAATGCTCCAGAAACCGATAGAGTGGGTGATTGCAGTAAAATTGGAACGTAATTATACGAAGGAAGAGATTATCGCTTTATATTTGAACTATTTCGATTTCCTGCATAATGCCGTAGGCATAAAGACTGCAGCAAATACTTATTTCAATAAAGAAGCTAATGACTTGAACGTCGTGGAATCAGCAATGCTTATAGGACTCTGCAAAAATCCTTCATTGTTCAATCCTGTGAGATTTCCTGATCGTGCACGAAACAGGCGTAATGTGGTTTTGGACCAAATGCTGAAAGCCGGTTACTTATCCAAGGCGGAGTTTGAGGAGTATTGTGCCATGCCGATAGCTCTGAATTTCCACAGAACCGATCACAAGGATGGTAATGCCACTTATTTCAGAGAATTCCTTCGGCAGTATATGATGGCCGAAAAGCCGGACAGAGCCAACTATCCTTCATGGAACAGGGTGCAATATACATTAGATTCCATTGCATGGGAAAATAATCCACTATATGGTTGGTGCAATAAGAACTTTAAGAAAGATGGTAAGCCTTATAATATCTACACTGATGGACTGAAGATTTATACGACCATAGACAGTCGCATGCAGCAGTATGCAGAAGAGTCTGTTTATGGACATGTCGCCAAATTCTTACAGCCGGCTTTCAATAAGGCGAACCGAAATAAAAAGAATGCGCCTTTTTCTGGATCACTTACGCTTTCGCAGGTTCGTTCTATTCTGAACAGGAATATGTTTCAGAGTGAGCGCTATCGCAACATGAAGGCTGCAGGTGCAAGTGATGCTGAAATACGAGCAGCATTCAATCGTCCTGTTGACATGACAATATTTACTTATCATGGAGATATAGATACCGTCATGACTCCAATGGATTCTATTAAATATTACAAAGGCTTTCTGCGTGCAGGTTTTATGAGCATGGACCCAAAAACTGGTGCGGTAAAAGCCTATGTCGGCGGTTTGGATTATAATCATTTCATGTATGACATGGTCACAGGTGGACGCCGACAGGTTGGTTCAACCATCAAGCCATTCTTATATGCGCTTGCAATGGAAAATGGTTTCTCGCCCTGCGATTTGGTTCCTAATGTACAAAAAACATACATGGTTGCAGGCAGGGCGTGGACCCCACGTAATGCTTCGCATGCACGCTATGGCCAAATGGTCACTCTCAAGTGGGGACTTGCACAAAGTAACAACTGGATTTCGGCTTATCTGATGAGTAAACTCAATCCTCAACAGTTTGTTTCTACGCTTCATGAATTTGGTATTGACAATCCGGATATCCATCCCTCCATGTCATTATGTTTGGGGCCATGTGATGTAAGCGTGGCTGAGATGGTTAGTGCATATTCCACATTCGCAAACCATGGAATACGTACGGCCCCCATGTTTGTCAGCAGAATTGAAGACAATGAAGGCAACGTCATTGCAAGTTTCCAACCTCGCATGAACGAGGTAATCAGTGTAGAGAGTGCAAACAAAATGCTGGTGCTGTTGCAAGGAGTTGTTGATGGAGGAACAGCAAGCAGACTTCGTTATAAGTATCACATGGAAGGAGAAATTTGTGGTAAGACAGGTACCACGAACAAGAATAGCGATGCCTGGTTCATGGGCTTTACCCCACAGTTAGTAACGGGAATATGGGTTGGTGGAGAAGACCGTGACATCCATTTTGACAACATATCAATGGGCCAGGGTGCAACAATGGCCTTGCCTATTTGGGCGTACTTCATGAAGAAAATCTATAGAGATAAATCATTGAATTATAGCAGCAATGCTACTTTTGAACTTCCTGACGGTTTTGATCCCTGCTCCAAACAAGATGCTGATAATGATGAATTCCAAATTGATGAGGTATATGAATAGGATGTCTGTCTTTTTAGCAATCTGGATTGTTTCAGCAGGAGCCGGATTTGCTCAAAAGGTCAATCCGCTGAGAGATAGTCTGCGAGTTGCCGCAGACTCTTTGGCGTATCATCCAGACCGGATAGACCTTAGACTGAAAAAAGCATCATGGAATATTCAATTGCAGGAATGGGAATATGCAAAAGAGGAATACGACCGCGTGCTTTCCAAAGATGCAGATAATCCTACAGCGCTCTATTTTCGAGCCTATGTGAATGAAAAGCTTTCAAGATATAATTTTGCACGCCTTGATTATCAACACCTGCTATATATAGTGCCTGGTAACTTCGAGGCTCAATTGGGATTGGCGTTACTTAATGAAAAGGATAAACATTTCACGGAAGCCTTTGACGGTGTTAATCGCTTGATTGCTCAATATCCCGATAGTGCTGTGGCTTATGCAGCAAGGGCGAATATGGAACGTGAGCGTAAAATGTATGAACCGGCAGAGTATGATTATACAGAAGCGCTTAAGCGTGTTCCTGACAATCAGGATTATCGGCTCTCAAGGGCGTATGTCAGAATACAATTGAGAAAGAAAGAAGCTGCATTAAGCGACTTAGATTATCTTGTTGGCTTAGGTGTTTCTAAGGTTGCTTTGAAAGAATTCTATGATAAATTATTAAAGAAATAGATTTGAATAACAATAAATAATATTACACACTAAACTTATGAGAATACAGCAACCATCCTTTGAAATATGGCCACAAGAAGAGGGTATCAATGGGGTATACAAACAAATAGAGAGAGCTGGTCGCGTTTGTTATAAGAGCGAGAAAAACGCTTCGGAAGATTCTGCAAAGCCTTTCGTTGAGCGTATGATTGCTGCTGACCACACAGCCATGCTTGAACATGGAACAGTCTATTTGAAAGGAGCAGTTGAAAATCTTGTCAATCGCTATGCCAACAATCGTTTTTCGCGTATCCATGTGAAAGATGGTGTTGCCTATGTAACAACAAACCTTAGAGTTGTTGCAGAAAACAAATGGATGGAAGACTTAGAGTGTTTTTGCGAACCTACATCTCATCACGAACAACGCATCACCGTTCATTTTACCACACAGGTTGGAGTGACGCGCGAGTTTAACAGGCATCGTGCAAATTCCATGGCCGAACAGTCTACTCGGTATTGCAATTATAGCAAAGATAAGTTTGGGGGAGAAATAGCAATCAATCTTCCTGAATGGATAAAAAAGGAAGCAGACTGTCAAAAAATCTATCAAGAACTCAACCATAATCTGTTGAAACAGCTTTGCCAAGAACTCGTTATAGAAAAGGATCAACAGGCTTGGAGTGCTGTTGACAATTGGCTTTTTGCCAATCTTGCCTGTGAGTATGCATATTTGAATTTGATTTCTTTAGGACGAAAGCCACAGGAAGCTCGTGTTGTTTTGCCCTTAGATATAAATACAGAATTGGTACATACGGCCTTCGTCAGTGACTGGAAACATTTCTTCGACCTGCGTGCTCTTGGTACGACAGGTGCTCCACATCCAGATGCGAAAGCTATTGCGGCTCCGCTCTTTGAGGAATTCAAAAGACTGAAACTTTTATAATCTATCATCCTAAAATCGTAGAGAAATGGAATTCTTTAGTTCTATTTCAGTAATGAGTTATATCAATGATACACTCTATGATACGGACAAGATAATATTATACCCAGTGGTTTTGACAATGTAGCCCATGTTATAAGGGAAAATAAAAAAGGAGGAAGTTGTTGCTTCCTCCTTTTCTTTCTCAAGCTTATTTGAAATAATAGAGAAAAGTGGCCTCGCCTTCAAGCGCAGGTTTCTTTTCACCTTCGATCTCAATTTTGAAACCAATCTGCGCCTTACAGATGCCACGTAGGTTTTCGATGGCATCGAGTTTTGTAACCAAACGGACTTTACTTCCTGTGATAACCGGCTTTCCAAAGCGCATTTTGTCCATTCCGTAGTTGACCATCATTTTAAGATTGTTCACCTCAATAATCTGGTTCCACATATATGGAAGCAACGAGAGAGTCAGATAGCCGTGTGCAATCGTGCTTTTATAGGGACTTTCTTCCTTCGCACGTGCTTCGTCAACATGTATCCATTGATGGTCGAGTGTGGCATCGGCAAAGTTGTTGATGCGTTCCTGGTCCACCAAAAGCCACTCTGAAACGCCTAATTGTTCGCCTAAATATGATGCGAATTCCTCGTATGAATTTACTACTAACTTACTCATCTTGCTCTTAGTCTAATCCAAGTCCTTTTTTAATTGCATTCACTTTTTCCATACCTTTCGCTTCCAGTGCATCGTATTCGGATGCATTCTTCATGTCGCCTTTCACTTCAAGATAGAATTTTATCTTTGGCTCTGTGCCCGAGGGACGAACGCTTACTTTCGTTCCATCATTACAGAACCACTGCAACACGTTACTTGTAGCAGGCATGTCAAGCTTGGTCTTGCTGCCATCTTCGTGCAATGCTTCAAGTTTCAGGAAATCTTTCCACAATACAACTTTGCTGCCACCAAGTTCCTTGGGAGGATTGTTACGGAAGTTGGTCATCATCTGTTTGATTTCATCTGCGCCCGTCTTTCCCGGACGAACAACATTGACAGTGACCTCCTTAGAGAACCCATACTCTGTGTAAATATCCATCAGGACATCATAAAGGGTCTTGCCTTGATCCTTTGCCCATGCACAGATTTCGGCCAAAAGACTCATTGCGGACACGGCATCCTTGTCGCGAACAAAATCTTGTGCAAGGAAACCATAGCTTTCCTCGCCACCACCAATATACTTCTGCTTACCTTCAGAAATGCGAATTTCACGTGCAATCCACTTGAAACCAGTGTAGCAGTCACGCATTTCAATACCAGCCTTATCCGCAACTTTCTTGATAACCTCAGTCGTTACAATGGTCTTGACAATGAAATCTGTAGGTTTCAATAAGCCCTTAGCCTTGCGATTGGTGATGATATAATAGAGGAACAGCAGACAAGTTTGGTTACCATTAATCAGTACCCATTCGCCCTTGCTATTCTTGCAGGCCATGCCTACACGGTCGGCATCTGGGTCAGAAGCCATCACGATGTCAGCATCTATTGCCTTGGCATCACGGATAGCCAAAGACAAAGCCTCGCCATTTTCTGGGTTTGGACTGACAACCGTTGGGAAATCACCACTGCGCACCATTTGTTCCTTGACACAATGTACGTTGTCAAAGCCCCACAATTTCAAGCTCTGTGGAATAGACATCATACCTGTTCCATGGAGCGGAGTGTAGACAATCTTCAGATCATGCTGGCGCTTGATAACCTCCGGATCAATACTCAACGTGTGGATTTCTTTCAAATAAGGTTCGTCAATGTCCTTACCGATAATTTGAATCAGTGACGGATTGCCCTCAAACTTAACGTCATCAACTTTTACCTTGCCTACTTCTTCAATGATACCTACATCATGAGGAGTGAGCACCTGCGCACCATCTTCCCAGTAAGCCTTATATCCATTGTATTCCTTGGGGTTATGACTGGCTGTGATATTCACACCGGCCTGACATCCCAAATGACGAATTGCATAGGAACATTCGGGAGTAGGACGCATATCTTCAAAGAGATAAACCTTTATACCATTAGCCGAGAAGATGTTTGCAACAGTCTCTGCAAACTTACGGCTATTGTTACGGCAATCATGACATACGACAACGGCAATGTCTTTTTTGCCTTCAAAGTTCTTTTTCAGGTAATTGGCAAAGCCCTGTGTCGCCATTCCTACCGTGTAGATATTCATGCGGTTAGAACCTGCCCCCATGATTCCACGAAGACCGCCCGTACCAAATTCAAGGTCTTTATAGAAGCTTTCAATCAGATCGGTCTTGTCTTCTGCAGCTAATTTTGCTTCGACCTCTTTTCGTGTTTCCTCGTCAAAAGCCGGTGTCAACCATTGTTTGGCTTTCGCTTCACACTGTGAAATAAGTTCTGTGTTATTTGCCATAGTTTTAAAGTATATATTTAATTTTACAAATTGCTTACACGCAAAGATAAGCATTTTCATTGGAAAAACATCGGATTATATATATATTTTTTGTATCTTCGCAACCTAAAAGCTATAACATTATGTATTTCACAGGAATTATCATTGCACTTTCTACATTTCTGATTATCGGCATATTCCATCCGATAGTCGTCAAGACTGAATATTATTTCGGTACACGTTTCTGGTTTGTTTTCCTCATTTTGGGTATTATCTCCATTGTAGGCTCACTCTGCGTGGCCCACATTATCTGGTCATCCCTGCTTGGTGTGCTCGGTGCTTCACTGCTTTGGAGTATCGGTGAACTGTTCGAACAGAAGAAAAGGGTAGAGAAGGGGTGGTTTCCACGTAGAGAAAAGAAATAGATTATAAATGAAAACGCTTCTTGTTCTCGTTGGCAAAACGGCCAACAAACATTTCGTTGCGGGCATTAAAGACTATCATGAACGCATAGAACATTATATGCCTTTTGACATTACTGTTATCCCGGAATTGAAAAACACAAAGCATCTCAGTAATGAACAGCAGAAAGAGCGCGAAGGAGAACTTATCTTAGAGCAGATAAAGCCCATGGATACGGTTGTTCTTCTGGATGAACATGGAGCGGAATACCGTTCGATAGAGTTTGCAAACTGGCTACAGAAGAAGCGGCTTACAGCCCGCCGTCTCGTCTTTGTCATAGGTGGGCCTTATGGTTTTTCACCATCAGTATACAGTCGAGCCAATGAAAAGATATCACTCTCCCGCATGACTTTCAGCCACCAGATGGTGCGTCTCATCTTTACTGAACAACTCTATCGGGCATGCACTATCATCAAAGGTGAACCTTATCATCATGAATAAAGAAGTGAAAGCTTATTTGTCTGCATATGCAGGAGAGAGGGCATTGACGTGAATGGAATAGTGCCCTGCACGATAGTCCATTCTCATGACACGAGGAGTATTTACCTTTTCAGATAGCGACAGAGCCACATGGCCCATGGTCTGCCGTAGGTTTAATTCAACACATGGGTGAACCAATCCGCCGTTTACAATCATCATATCAATGCCGAAAGGCCCCGAATAGTTGCCTTTCAGCTGTTTTGACATAACACTCACCACGGTTTCGCGTATGCTATCCAGACATTCAAGGGATGTATAGCGTGACAACATCTCTTCTTTTTGCGCTTCGCCCATGAGTATGTTGCCCGCATAAGCACCGTTAACCGTATCGAAAACAGAAAGACCGAGATAGTCTATTGTCCTATTCCGATGTGCATAGAACTCCATACCGAAGTCAACCACCTTATTATAATAAGGCTCAACGGTAATATATCCTTGTTTGGAGATTACGTTTTTAATCCATCCTTGCAGATGAGTTGTTATGCCTTCATGGTTCATGTCGATAAATCTCAGCCCACGTCCGCTGCTACTCCATGGCATCTTCAGCACATACTGATAGGCTAGTCCGTTATCTGCAGGCTGCAAGTGTTGGCAGAGCGAAGCATAATCTCTGAAGACTTCAGCCTTGCCAACGGCCTTGTCGAAACATGTTGTCAAGCAAGGCAGGAGATGTTCTGCACACCAGCCTCTGCCACTCAGCATGCGTATATGGTCTAACTGCTGCACAGAAGGAAGAGCATCTGCAAGCTTTCCGTTTGACTGCTCTATAAGGCGATTGCATAATGCAAGGTTCCATCCCCAAGGAAATATCTCAATATTCGTCACATCAAGACTCTTCAAATCTTGATAGTCGATGAAACCTGCCTCTGCAGCATACTGTCTCAAATGCGCAGGTATGCTTATATGCTCCTTGTCTTCAACAAGAACAAGGTCACCTTTACTTGCCCAAAGCACGGGTAGAAAGGCAAGGTCAGCCTGCAACTGGCGGGCAGCATGGGGCAAAGTTACATATTTCTGATGTGCAGCCAAGGCGATGTCATGCCCTGGATTGAATAGATAGACTTTCATTTCCTATTAAAAACTTAAAATCATTCAGGGTGTTTTGATCACGATTTTGTCATCAATCCAAGTCCCATTTTCCTTTGCCTGAACTATGCTTTTGTACCGTTCTTCATGCCGTGCTGCCTTTTCAGCTGCAATTCCGGCATACGCATTGCCTTCTGACTCTTCGGGAAGGATACGCATAGTTTTTGCTTTCGCAATGAGATCCTTGATGACTTCGCCTCCGATGATCAAGCCTGCTGCAGCCGGAACCCACGCATTGCTGGCCGGTACATGGCTATGCTCAGCACATTCTATAGTAGGATAGGCAATCTGCCTGATAGGTTCTTCTTCACTATAAACCACCTTTAATCGAGGGATATTCAGCTTACGAAGTTTCTTTCTTATCACCTTTGCCAACGGATCCATATGCGTTTCGTTGATGTCTGCCACACGGAATGCCGTTGCATCAAGCTTGTTGGCCGCTCCCATGCTGGATATGATGGGAATGTTGAAACGATGACAACGCTTGATAAGTTCAAGTTTCGCACTCACCGTATCGACACAATCCACAACATAATCAAACAGCTTCAAATCAATTGCATCCGCGTTTTCGGGAAGATAGAACATCTGGTATTTGTGAACAATACAATGGCTGTTGATATCAAGAATACGTTCTTCTGCAACATCAACCTTGTTTTTCCCTATTGTTGAAAGCAGGGCATAGAGCTGTCGATTGATGTTCGTCGGACAGACACGGTCGTTATCAATGATATCCAATTCGCCTATGCCACTCCGTGCCAACACCTCTGTCACATAACTGCCAACACCACCTATGCCGAAAACGGCTATGCGTGAGCCGGCCAAAGTGTCAAGCGCCGGCTTGCCAATCAATAGCTCTGTACGTGAAAATTGATTTTGCATAAAAACTGATTACCTGATTTTTTCCACTGCAAAGGTAAGGAAAAAGAAAGAAAGCACAAAGATAAAATGAAATAAAGAAAAGTGCTTTCAGTGGCTTTAAATGGGAAACGAGAAACCAGAAAACAAGCATCAGCACTCTATCTTAAATCTCCCTGTTTTTCAACCTGTTGCATTAGGCTCTGCAATTTGACGCAGATTACATGGTGATTTGAGTCAAGTTACACGATGAAATGACGCAGATTACAAGGTAATTTGACGCAAATTGCAAGGCTATCTGCACGGGATTAGCTCTCGCTTTGAATTCTATGTTATAATGAATAGCGCACAACGCAGGCATACTCAATGCTGTCTGTTGCTTCATGTCAAAGGAACTCTTGCTTAGAATTTCAGCAAGTCAGCCAACTTTACGTCCTTATGTGTCTGCAGATAATCTTCTACCAAGCTGACATAATGAGTTGAGAAAACCTTTTGTCCCACAAGTTCATTGACCACATACATGACACGAGCCATGTGCATGTCTTTCTCCTGCTGACTCTTCTTGTCGAAGTTCTTCACGGGATATAGGCTCAACAGATAGAAATTCAGGCAGTCGGGAACAATATACTCCCGCTTCATGGTTGCACGTTGACTCTTTGAATAATACTTTGAATAGAGCGGATAGTCTTCTCCCAAATATTTATCAAGAGAAATACCAATCATATTTTCACCCACAATTATACTCTGGTCAAAGGCACCAATCTGTGTATATATCTTCGGAATAGTAAAGTCCGGCAGTTGTTTCTGGGCTTTATCAAAAACTCGTGTCAGTGACTTGTTGATGTCATCCATGTTGGCATATTGAGTTTCTACATCTGCTATAACAGTCTGTAAAACAGTGTCTTGATAGAAATTAAGAAAGCGACTGTTGATGTCCGGCTCATAGACGGCTCCCAATTTAAGCACATTTTCAACCAGCGTTCGAGTCTCTATGGCATACTCTGTGTTCATTTCCTGCAAAGCAGAAAAGTCACCTGTAGTCAGATAACGGCTTTGCAGACGATCATAACGCACGACTTCTATTTTGTCTTGCGCATCATCGTTGGATTTCAGCTTCATTTCACAAGCCACACAAAGCAACATTATTGCAAACAATATGTAATATATCTTTCTCAAACGTTTGGGTTATCTTAAATCTCAAGGCAAAAATACTAAAAATTATTTTCAATAGCAAATATTTTGCTAAAAAACTTAAAATAAAGGCCGTAAAAAGGTGTCTTAAAGCCAAAATTAATAAAAATAGGGGCGTTAAATCAAAAAAACATTTATTTTTGCAGCATGAAACTTTTATCGGTATTACTAATGAAAACAAGGCTTGTCCTATGCTCATTTTTATTTATCAGTTTGGCTTTACATGCTTCAAAAAAGCCTGATACAGAAACGTTTACCGTGAACATCAAATATTCGGGTAAGCTTTCATTGTCCAATTATCCTGTAGTTGTCTCCCTGAAGGGATATCCTTGGGTTTCCTGTTCTTCTGTTTATTTTAATGACAAGGAGCTTCCATCTCAACTTGATGATTTGGATGGTGACGGAATAAATGATGAAATGTGTTTCCTTGCCGACCTGAAAGGAGGGCAAACCTATAACTATAAAGTTGTGTTGAAGAAACAGGGTACGCAGAAAACGTACGCATTACGCACATACGCCGAACTTTTATTGAGAAATCCCAAGATAAAAGAAAAGAACAAACAGGATTTATATATACAGCAAATTGAAGTTGGGAAAGAGCTGAAAGACAGCTATCATTTATTGCATCACCATGGGGTGGCATTTGAAAATGAATTGATAGCATTGCGCATTTATTTTGATAAACGGCAGACACTCGACTTGTATGGGAAGAAGCGTTTAGGCTTGGAGTTACACGAGACGCAGTTTTATACGACCAAAGAGCAGTCGTTGCAAGGATTTGGAGACGATATTCTATGGACTGGAAACAGCATGGGCTTGGGTGCACTCCGTGGATGGGACGGTCGAAAAGAGCAGATGTTGGAAGATGTTGCATATCGAGGACAGCGCATAGTAGCTCAAGGTCCAGTGAGAACTATCATTGAACTGACCGATAGAGGTTGGCTTTGGACGAGGGGAGAACGAAGGATTTGTCTCACAGAGCGTTATACCTTATATGCCGGCCATAGGGATTTAAGCGTGGAAGCGTGGATAAATCCGGAAGAGAAAAGACTACGTTTTGCAACTGGTTTGATGCACATTTCGGGTGCAGAAAAACTTTCAGATCATAAAGGATTGCGGGGATTGTGGGGAAAGAATTGGCCTTCAAAAGATACGACTGCCTGTAAATTAGAGACTTTGGGAATGGGAATATATGTTCCAAAAGATTATTTACAGGAAGAACTTGCCTGCGACAGCATCAATGATGCCTATGTCTTGGCTCCTATAATGGGTCACTTGAAGTATTATCTCACTTATTCAAGTGGCAACGAAATGTATGGATTTCACCAAGCCAAAGATTGGTTTGCCTATTTGAAGAAATGGAAAGAGCAATTACTTTGCCTGCCCCAAGTCAGAATTATGGGCAGGCATCCAAGATAGCAGAGAATGTTTTTCGTCCATGTCTGTAGAACTGCCAGAGCAGAGAGAAGTCTTTTCGTTCATCAACTCTCGGATTAATCCGTTGTTGTTGTAGCCGTTTTCGATCTTCATCAAAGTCATGACGCCATGCTTTAAAGGCGTGACGTGCCTTATAGATAGCCTTGAAATCGGCTATGTTACGATTGAAAATAAGTGTTTGCCACGCTGCAAGATAATCGAGGAAGAAACGAAGTCGCATGATAGTTTTCAGTTCTTCATCCGGCAGGTTCTTATAGAGCATGGTCAGATTATTGCGGAAATTCAGGAACGTTTTCATCGGATTACCCTTCGGAAGCGTGCCGCCGCCGACATGATAGACCACGCTATTGGGAATACATACAATTCTTCTGCCCAGCAACCGAAGCCGCCAACAGAGATCAATTTCCTCGTTATGCGCAAAAAAACGACCATCAAGAGCACCTGCATTCCAGTAATCTTTCGAACGAATCAGCAGACATGCACCTGTAGCCCACATGATATCGGCAATCGAATCGTATTGACCATGGTCTTCTTCAACAATATCGAACACTCTTCCTCGACAGAAAGGGTAGCCCAAACGGTCGATGAAACCTCCTGCAGCACCGGCATATTCAAAGCATTTCGGATTGCTCACTGATAGCAGTTTGGGTTGACAGGCTGCCACATCTGAATGTTCATCCATATAGGTTAGTAGGGGAGTGAGCCAGTTTTCTGTGACTCTGACGTCAGAATTCAATAGCAGATAGTATTCTGCATCAACCATTTTGAGTGCTTGGTTATAGCCTTCTGCAAATCCATAATTCTTATTTAATGAAAGGATTTCGACCTCGGGGAAGTCTTCTTTCAACATGGTAACAGAACCATCTGTTGAAGCATTATCAGCCACAATAATCTTTGCTTGTGCTAGAGAATAACGCATGACAACAGGAAGGTATTGTTTGAGCATCTTCTTCCCATTCCAGTTCAAAATCACAATCGCAAGTTTCATGTGTTTTTTCATTAAATTAGTTCTGCTCTCAAGGCTGATTTATCGTAGTTGAATACACCTAATTTTACACGCATGAGTTCGTTGTCATATTCTGTACGCGCCTGTGAAGGAGGCAATTCTACGCGGATATAATTGTCCGTAAAGCCGTGCATAGCTTTCCCACGTGGTGCTTTTTCAAACAACACCTCGCGTTCTGTGCCAATAAACTGCTGATAGAAGTCTTGTGTCTTAGTATCGCTTAAGGCCAGCAGACGCTTGGAGCGCAACTTCTTATCCTTTTCTTCAACGACATACGGAATAGATAATGCACTCGTTCCCGGGCGTTCACTATAGGGAAAGACATGCAGTTGCGTAACGGGAAGATGGGCAAGAAACTGATAACAGTCTTCAAAATACTCGGGTTTCTCACCTCTACTGCCTACCATGACATCAACTCCAATGAAAGCATCTGGCATTAATTTCTTGATGAGTTCTATTTTATGTGCAAACAAAGCTGTGTCATATCGGCGATGCATCAGCTTAAGAACGGCATCGCTACCACTCTGCAATGGAATGTGGAAATGAGGCATGAAAGCCCGGCTCTCTGCACAGAAAGCTATCAATTCGTCATCTATTAAATCGGGTTCTAAACTGCTGATGCGAAAGCGTTTAATACCTTCTACTTTATCCAGAGCCTTGACAAGATCGATGAATTTCTCATGAGTAGTTTCACCAAAATGGCCGATGTTTACCCCAGTAAGCACTATTTCCTTACCACCTTCAGCTGCAGCCTCTTCTGCTTGTGCAACTAATGACGCTATTGAAGGATTGCGGGAAAAACCACGTGCATAGGGAATTGTACAGTAAGTACAGAAATAATTGCAACCATCTTGTACTTTCAGGAAGTATCGGGTACGGTTTCCTCTTGAACATGATGCCTGGAAAGTCTTGATATCTTTAGTTCTGACAGAGTAATACTTATGCTGTGCAGTGCCTGCTGTCCTATCAATAAAAGCATCATTTAGATATTGAATGAGATTTGCTTTCTCATTTGAACCAAGCACAAGATCTACTCCTGGTATCTTACTTACCCGCTCAGACTCGAGTTGGGCGTAACAACCTGTCACAATAATAAATGCTCCGGGGTTCTCACGTACCATTCTATGAATAGCCTGTCTGCACTTATGGTCGGCAACATCTGTAACACTACAGGTGTTGATGAGACAAATATCTGCCTCTTCCCCCTTTGCTGCGGTCACGACACCCATATCTGATAACATTTTACCAAACGTGGATGTCTCTGAAAAATTCAGTTTACATCCAAGTGTATAATATGTAGCTTTTTTCCCTTGAAAAGCAGAACTGTCTATCATTTTATTCTTGAAATAGAGAGAAAATTAAAGTCCTAATGCCTTTATAATTTTATCAATAACGTTTTCTGTACTGTCAGAAACTTCATCAAGTTTCTTATTCAGTTCTTCGTTTATCTTATCCTCGACTTTCTTACTGACTTTATCAACTAATTTATCAGCATCTTTACTGATGGTTTTGTCTATACTATTTTCAATATCTTCGCTGTCGTTTACCGACTTTTGGTCTGTATTGTCCACAGACGAATTCTTCTGACCATTCTGATTAACTGCCTCATAACTCCTCACCACATCATCGGCATTTAAAGTGAATACATGTCCAAGAATACCGTATGAGACTTTATGTTGTTCGCCATCAAAGGTAACATCTGTAGAAGAACAAATCAGATAGTTGTGGTAATTGAGAATTTGATCTAAGGTAGCATCAACCGTACTGCTGGCAAAGAGATTAGTCAACATCTTGAGTCCCATAGAAAAAATGTCGTTATCTTGATTGTTTCTGTCAGCCAATTTAGTAATTGCTGTTGTCACTTCTGTTTTGATAGCTTCCTTATGATCTTGCTTGTTAGGATTGCTTACCATGAGAACGAGTAGGCAAACAAGGACAATTGCCAAAATAGAGTACCAGAAGGTCTTGTGGCTCTTCTTAGGCATTTGCTCTTTATTCTGCGCAGAAGCAACCTGCATGGTTGGCGGAACGGGTGGAGGAGTCTGCTGAGAATTGGTACGAGTCTCCATTGCCAATCTGATTTCCTCTATCTGCCACGCTGGTGTCCAGTCTTTCAAACCATCTGTCCAAACTAAGGTTTCAGCAGTGATAAGCTTTGTATTAACAAGTTCTTCTGGTGTGAATGGACCTGCTTGGGCACCATTCTCAATAATGAAGTATTGCATTTTGTTATCTCCTTATTAAAATATGGCTGCAAAGTTAGAAAAACTTTTGAGAATATTTGCATATCTCATGGGAAAAGATTACTTTTGCATTCGTTTTTATACTATGGGGTTCCGTAGCTCAGTTGGATTAGAGCAACAGCCTTCTAAGCTGTGGGTCTTGGGTTCGAATCCCAACGGAATCACCAATAACAAGAAAGAGGAGTTTTATTTTCAAAACTCCTCTTTCACCTTTACATACAACTATTTATTAAATCAACTTGCAGATTCTATACTTCAGTTCGAGGTAAGATAAAAATAAGCTGTCATTACATAACGTTATAATTTGTATTGAATCACGCGCTAATTTGAGGCATTTCACACTGCAATTTGAGTCATTTCACAGCGTAACTTGAGTCAAAATGCAGTGTAATCTATGTCAAGTTGCCATGCAAACTGACATGAATTACATTCTCAGGAGATTAATCTTAGCTTGTAATAGTTTCAATTACTTATCCCGAACTTGGCATATTCATGAGCCAATCTCCCGAAGTATCTGTCATGAAAAAACATGTTTTTTAAGGTAAATGAAGTCTCCTGCAGTCTATATTAATTATCTCTGCAAGTTGAACTTTCCCTTATAAACCAATTTTCCTCATGCTTTTTTTAATGCAGAAGCTAAGAATTTCGGTGTATATCCCAACTTACTCTTGGCTATTTCTTCAGGTGTTCCTGTGGTAAGGATTGTTCCACCACCTCGTCCTCCCTCAGGACCAACATCAATGATATAGTCAGCTAACTTGATAACATCCAAGTTGTGTTCAATAATAATCACAGTGTTGCCACGGTCAGTGAGTTTTTGAAGCACATCCATCAGAATACGGATATCCTCAAAGTGAAGTCCTGTTGTCGGCTCATCAAGGATATAAAGCGTCTTGCCTGTATCACGCTTAGCCAGTTCTGTAGCTAACTTTACGCGCTGACTCTCACCACCTGAGAGTGTCGTTGAACTCTGTCCAAGCTTGATATAACCCAGACCTACATCCTGCAATGTCTTGATTTTCGGCAGAATACTTGGCACATTCTCAAAGAATTCCACGGCCTGATTAATCGTCATATCGAGCACATCAGCAATGGATTTACCCTTATATCTCACTTCAAGTGTTTCTCGATTGTAACGTTTGCCGTGGCAGACCTCACATGGTACCATTACATCGGGCAGGAAATTCATCTCAATTGTCTTGTAGCCATTACCGCTACAAGCCTCACAACGACCACCTTTCACGTTGAAGGAAAAGCGCCCTGGCTTATAACCTCGTATCTTTGCTTCAGGTAAGTTGACGAAAAGATTTCGAATATCACTGAATACCCCCGTGTAGGTTGCAGGGTTACTGCGTGGTGTTCTTCCAATAGGACTCTGGTCAACATTGACCACTTTATCCACATTGTCAATCCCCTCCACCTTGTCATATGGCATAGGCTTTTTCAACGAACGATAGAAATGGTGGGAGAGAATGGGCTGGAGTGTTTCATTGATAAGCGTAGATTTCCCAGAGCCTGATACTCCGGTGACAACAATCAACTTGCCTAATGGAAAATCAATATCCACATTTTTGAGATTATTTCCTTTTGCACCGAAAATCTTTATATGTTTCCCGTTACCCTTGCGACGTTCGGATGGTATTTCTATCTTACGTTCACCATTCAGATATTCAGCTGTGATGGTATGCTGTTTAAGCATTTCTTCAGGCGTCCCTTGAAATACAACTTCACCACCTTTTCGCCCTGCCTTTGGTCCAATGTCTATGATCCAGTCAGCGGCCCTCATCATATCTTCATCGTGTTCAACAACAATTACAGTGTTACCAAGGTCGCGCAGTTCCTTGAGTGAGCGGATGAGACGGTCATTGTCACGTTGATGCAGACCTATACTCGGTTCATCAAGGATATAAAGTACATTGACCAATTGACTTCCTATCTGTGTAGCTAAGCGAATACGTTGGCTTTCTCCGCCCGAAAGGGTAGCACTTTGCCGATTGAGTGAGAGATAGTCGAGCCCTACTTCCAACAGAAAGTTCACACGCGTTCGGATTTCTTTAAGTATCTCGGTAGCTATTTTTTTTTGCTGAACTTCCATGTGTTCTTCCACATGTTCAAGCCATTCCTTGAGGTCATTGATATCAAGACAGGCTACCTCTGTAATGTTCTTATCCCAAATGCGATAGGAGAGCGCCTCACGGTTAAGGCGTTGTCCCTTGCATTCTGGGCACTCTGTCGTAGCCATGAACTGATCGGCCCACTTCTTTCCTGCAGCCGATTCGTCGGTTTCCATAACGGTCTGCAGGTATTTAATAATACCATCAAAGGCCACAAAATAGTCTGAAGAAGTATGAACAAGCCCCTTGTCAATCTTCAAGTTCTCCAGACTGCCATATAAAATCTCATTAATAGCATCCTGTGGAATATCTACAAAAGGAGTCTTGAGATTGCAATCATACTTCTGAAGAATAGCATCTATCTGCCAGAATATCATCTGATTCTTATATTTCCCCAATGGGGCAATAGCCCCTTCGCGTATACTCATCTTGTCATTGGGGATTACTTTCTTAAGATCTATCTCGTTGACATAGCCTAATCCTTTGCAATGTGGACATGCCCCCTCTGGTGAATTAAACGAGAATATATTTGGTGCGGGGTCTTTATAGGAAATTCCAGAAGTCGGGCACATAAGGCGTTTAGAGAAGAACTTGGCTTCACCCCTATCTTTATCCAATACCATAATGAGGCCATCGCCCTGCTTCATGGCATTTTGTATACTTTTGGCAAGGCGCTCATGAGAAACATCTTCCACGAGCATCTTATCGACTACTACCTCTATATTATGGTTTTTGTAGCGGTCGGTCTTCATACCACGCGTGATTTCCTTTATCTCTCCGTCTACTCGGATATAGATATATCCCTTGCGCCTCATGCTTTCAAAGAGTTCACGATAATGCCCTTTGCGGTTTCTAATCAATGGAGCAAGGATGTAAATACGCTTATCTACATAATCATGAGTAATCATTTCAATGACTTTCTCCTCTGTATATTTTACCATTTTCTCGCCAGTAGCATAACTATATGCCGTTCCTGCACGTGCATAAAGCAAGCGTAGATAATCGTAAATCTCTGTAGTTGTACCAACAGTTGACCGAGGATTCTTGTTCGTTGTCTTTTGTTCAATGCTGATAACAGGGCTTAAACCTGTTATTTTGTCAACATCCGGTCGTTCCATGTTACCCAAGAAATTACGTGCATAAGCTGAAAACGTTTCTATATATCTACGTTGTCCTTCGGCAAAAATAGTGTCAAAAGCTAATGATGACTTGCCAGAACCCGACAAACCAGTGATGACTGTCAGTGAATTGCGAGGGATTTGCACATCGATATTCTTTAGATTATGCACACGTGCTCCCCAGACATTAATGTTTTTATCTTCTCTTTCCATAAGGAAATCATTCTATTTTGTGTTTCTTGAATACTTCTTCTTGATAGTTTTTTCAGCCCAGCTCATTGCCCTGTTGAGTCGATGTAACCCCTTAGAAGATTTACATCACGCTTGATAGAATAGCGTTTGCCATCGGCGCCACGTGCATTTACCACAACAAAATATACCCCTTGGCTGACATCTTTACCGTGAAACTTTCCATTCCAACCGCCGGTTATATCATTCCATTCATAGAGTTTCTGGCCCCAGCGATTGTAAATGATAGCATGAAACTCTATAATGCTCTGATAGGTTGACTTAGCTTGATAAATATCATTGATGCCGTCACCATTGGGAGAAAAGGCATTTGGCATTTCAAGTTTGCTCTCTGACAGAGTAATGCTTATCGGGTCGCACTCTTGTTCTATAATGTCATTGCCATTGGTGAACTTTGCATAGAGCACAACCGAATGATGTCCCGACCTACTGAATGTATAGGATGTATTCTCTTCATACCTGATAAGATAGGGCTTATTCTCTCTTTCATAACTGAAACGCCATTCGTAATAAGCCGTCCAACCAGTTGCGGACTGCGGGTTTGCCTTAAAAGTTGCCTCAACAGGTGCTGGTCCATTATAGTCTCCTTGGCTTTCATTTCCAGAAGCATCCTTGATAATTACAGTTGGCGCAACAGTAGGATTATCATCAGCCCAAACATAAACATTGCCTATCAACTGTAAAAAGAGCAGAACTAATATCTTTATTTTCATTTCTTTATAGCTATATTTTTGCAAAGTTACTAAAAAGAAAACACAAGATATGGTGTAATGACATATTTTTTGTATTTTTGCAGTTGGAAGTTTAATATTTTTCTAAGATGAAGTTTATTTGTAGATACATATTGCTTTGTTTGCTTGTCGTTGTGGGTGTAGTCACAGGTAAAGCTGGTAGTAATAACACGATTTCTGTGGGTGTAATGCTCCCATTGCATCAAGTAGATGGTGATGGAAAGCGCATGATAGAATATTATCGTGGTATGCTGACAGCTTTTGAGCAGCTGAAAAAAGAGGACTATCATATCAATGTTCATGCCTGGAATGTTAATATTGACACAGATATCAAAGCTACATTGCTCGACCCAAATGCAGCCAAGTGTGATTTAATATTCGGCCCTTTGTATAGCAAACAAGTGAAACCTCTTGGTGATTTCTGTAAAACTAAAGGCATTCGATTGGTGATACCATTCTCTATTTCCGGAAATGATGTGGCATATAACAGCAATATCTTCCAGGTATATCAGGATGAAACACGGTTGATAAACGCCACAGTAAATGCTTTTATTGAACGTTTCGGTAAATGTCATCCTGTATTTGTCGACTGTGGAGATGCTACAAGTAAGAAAGGTGCTTTCACTGCAGCATTGCGCAAGCAGCTTGAAACCAAGGGAATACGCTATAATCTCACAAGTCTCAAGTCGGATGATATTGCATTTTCCAAGGCTTTTGTCAATGGTCAGACAAATGTTGTCGTGCTCAATACAGCGCGTTCTCCCGAACTGAATGCCGCTTTTGTCAAGCTTGAGCGTTTCGATCAGTTGCATCCAGGAACACTCATCAGCATGTTTGGATATACAGAATGGTTGATGTATGCACCTTATGACTTTGCCCATTTCTGCAAATATGACACTTATATCCCCACAACCTTTTATTATAATGCCTCTTCTTCGGGCACGAAGGCTTTGGAAAACAGCTATCGTTATTGGTTTTATGAGCCTATGCAGCAGGCCTTGCCACGCTTTGCCATCATGGGCTACGACCATGCACAATTCTTTGTTCGAGGCATGGCGCAGTATGGCAAGAAGTTTCTGGGCAGCAAATGGCAACAGCCTTACAAGGCATTGCAGTCACCTTTGAAGTTCGAACCCGTTGACAATGGTGGGCGTATTAATGCAAGTTTTCAGTTAATTCATTACCTCTACAATGGTAATGTAGAGAGTATTGCCTATTGATTTCGTCTATTTCTCTTGGTTTTTAGTATGAGATTGCAAAATAAAATAATGGGAGTCTTGCTGTTTGTCTGCTGTTATAGTCAGCCTGTTTTAGCGCAGATAGGCGAGCATCGCGATGACTTCTCTATAGGTTTCAACGGAGGTTACGTATTGAGCAATGTTGGATTTGTGCCTAAAGTCAATCAGAAACAACACGGAGGTATCACCGGTGGTCTTGCGTTGCGCTATAAAAGTGAAAAATATTTTTCTACATTCTGTTCTATCATGGCAGAAATAAACTATGTTCAATTGGGTTGGAAAGAGGACATTCTTGATGCTAAAGATCAACCTGTCATCAATGCAACGACAGGAGTTGCAGAAGAATATAAACGCACAATCAACTATATTCAAGCGCCTATCTTTGCCCACCTTGCATGGGGGAAAGAAGACAAGGGGGCCAATTTCTTTCTCAATTTGGGACCACAGTTTGGCTATATGCTCAGTGAAAGTACCGACATGAATTTCAACTTTGACCAGCGTAACACAAAAGACCGCGTCAACCCAGTGGTTGCACAAGATACAATGAGTGTAGAGAAGAAGTTTGATTATGGCATCATCGTAGGTCTTGGCGGAGAATACAGTCACCCCAAAGTGGGGCATTTCCTGCTTGAAGCACGCTATTATTACGGACTTGGCAATATCTATGGCTCTACCAAACGCGACTTCTTCTCAAAGTCAAACTTTGGCAATATTGTTATCAAAGCAACCTATCTCTTTGATATCAAACGGACGAAAAAAACGAAATAATCACAATAAAAAATAGGAATATGTTTGAAAATCAACCGAAAGGTCTGTACGCCTTAGCCCTTGCCAACACGGGTGAGCGCTTTGGTTACTACACAATGTTAGCTATCTTTGCATTGTTTATGCAGGCTAAGTTTGGCTGGACAGAGTCTCAAGCAGGACAAGTCTATGCTATTTTTCTTGCCGTTGTTTACTTTGCCCCACTTTTAGGTGGCATATTAGCCGATAAAATCGGTTATGGGAAGTGTGTCACGATAGGCTTTGCAACCATGTTCTTTGGCTATCTTGGATTAGCTATTCCGACAGGAGCTAACGACATCGGTAAGGCTGCCATGTTTGCCGGTTTAGCTTGCGTATCTCTGGGAACCGGGCTTTTCAAAGGCAATCTTCAAGTGCTTGTGGGCAACCTTTATGATAATCCTAAATATTCAAGCAGTCGTGATTCTGCTTTCAGTCTTTTCTATATGGCCATTAATATAGGTGCTATGTTCGCTCCTTCAATGGCAAAATGGATTACAAACATCTATCTTCGTCAATATGGATTTGTGTATGATGCCGGCAATTTCGACCCTGCATATTTGCATACCCTTTATGGTGCGTATGGTCTTTGCTTTGGTGTTGCCTGTATATCACTGATACTTTCGGCTATAATTTATTTTGCCTGCCGCAGTTGGTTTAAGCATGCAGACGTCACAGCCAATCAGGCAAAAGCTGCCAATCAAGCTGTTGAAGAACTCACACCGAAGCAGACGAAAGATCGTATTGTTGCCTTATTATTGGTCTTCGCTGTTGTGATATTCTTCTGGATGGCTTTCCATCAGAACGGTTCTGCGCTGACTTTCTTCGCAAAGAAATATACAGACCTAACTGTTACCGGCTCAATGCGCATTTGGTTCAACATCTTCGGTCTTGCTTTAATAGCGCTTTCAGTCTACACCGGTTTCTCCGTTTTTCAGGCAAAAACCATGAAAAACAAGGTCATCTGCAGTGTTGTCACATTGCTTGCATGGGGAGGTGCACTATATCTCTTTAGGCAAATGGATAATCCGACTATGGCTCAACCCTCCGACTTCCAGCAATTCAATCCTTTCTTTGTCGTCTCACTCACGCCTTTCAGTATGCTCTTCTTCGGCTTATTAGCCAATAAAGGCCATGAAGTAAGTGCTCCTGCCCGCATTGCCTGGGGTATGTTAGTAGCTGCATTGGGATTTGGTGTCATCACACTGGCCTCAACCAGCCTGATTTCTCCTATGGACTTAGGGGATAAAACCCAAAGCATTCTTTCTCCAAGTTGGTTGATTTCCGCCTATTTCACCTTGACCTTAGCCGAGCTTCTGCTCTCACCAATGGGCATTTCCTTTGTCAGCAAGGTAGCACCTCCAAAGTATAAAGGCCTCATGATGGGTGGATGGTTCGTAGCAACTGCCATCGGTAACTACCTAAGTTCTATTCCTTCCATGCTATGGAACCGTATTCCACTGATGTATAACTGGGGCATTCTGATTGCACTTTGCCTTATCAGTGCGGTTGTAATGTTTGCCCTGTTGAAGAAACTCAATAAGATGACAGCTTGATGAACGCTGTATAAAATGATAGTAAAAGAGACATTGTCGTGACTTAACGGTTTTGTCTCTTTTCATTTTGAGTTTAATCACGTGGTATTTTGCATCACTTTACCGTTTAACTTGACTCAAATCACGGTGTATTTTGACGCAAGTTACAAGCTGTTTTGATGCAGATTACATCGTGATTTGACATAGATTGCAAGCTGCCCGGCAGCACAATATGAAAATATTCAGCTTCTCTTGCAAATTGAAATGGAGATATCCAGTGTGGATGATGAATTATCTGTTTATTGAAGATACCTAAACCTAAATGTATGAAAGATTTCTTTGCCAACGCCATTATATGGCTTGTTTTTCTCATCTTCACTATAGGAGCAGCATGGGCTGCAATCACTAAATTTCAGACAGGTCACTACATTATGGGCCTTCTGTGTGCGTTTGGAGCATTACTTTTTAGCCTTCCTCTTATATCTTATTTCCTGCCGAAGGATGAGAAGAAGGAAAAAGAAGATACAGTACAAGTAACTATTATTCCTCTCCCCACGGACAAAGGAAAATTAGAAGCACTTGCAATTCAATTGATTGATGATGATAAGCCACTTATGGATACCATTCTGGAGAGTTTAGCGCATCCCCAAGCATTTTATGAACATAAGGCCAAGACCGTAGGTGAAGCTGATATTGACTATGAGGCATTTTGGATAGACGCGAAAAACGATATAGATACACTTTCAAGTGTTGGCATGCTGTATCTTCTCTCCGATGCAAATGTCGTGCGAAGTGTCGATCCTAAGGAAGGACTTGACAATTTCTTGTGGAATATTGAATGTCTGAAGCGTGTTCAACTGCATCATCTGACCATAGAAAAAGCCTTATTGAACAATACATTAGATATTCTCCATTGTTGTGATATCATCAATAAACAATGGAAACCGACAGGATTTCAACTCGCACTTATTGATGATGACAGCAGCGACAGCACGATAACGGTTGTGCCAATAGGGTGGAAAGGAATTTCATAATCCAAGTGGAAAATATTCAAAAGCATTGTCCACACCATTTTTTTTCATACGAACCAAGCCTCTTTTGAATTATTTTATGTATATTTGCATAGACTGACAAAATCAACAGACTATGGACGTAGAAAAGATAAAAGAGATGCTCCGCCGACATGACGGACTGTCAAATACGCTTGGAATGGAGTTTATTTCAACTCCCGAACCTGATACCTGCAAGGCTACTATGAAAGTAGATGAGCGTAATAAGCAGGCTTTCGGTTTCCTGTCGGGTGGGGCCTCATTAGCTTTAGCCGAGAATTTGGCAGGCGTAGGAAGCATTGCATTGTGCCCGCGTAAAATCTGTGTAGGTATCAATGTCAGTGGAAATCATGTAAAAGCTGTGCTTGAAGGCGATACGGTAACAGCTTTCGGGCGACTCCTTTCAAAAGGAAGCACGTTGCATGTGTGGCAGATTGACATTACAAACTCGGCCGGAGACTTGATTTCAACGGTTCATGTCACCAACTATATCATGAATTCTACTACTCGGAAAGCATGACGGCAACTGTTGTCTATCGACTTCCAGATACAGATCATTACGTGCGTATTCGGTCACGACATGAACCGCTTCGCCTTTCTTCTTGTGAAGAACTGAATGGTCAGCAAGGTTTTGTCTTTTCGCCCTTTGCTGTTTCTGAGGATACTCCTTTGCTGCTGATAAGGCCTGACGAGGTAGAAGTGCTACCTTTTAAACCATCTGGTAATGACACCGTTAGTGTGGAAAAAGTCCTTTTTGACAGGGAAGAATATCACAAAGACTTTCAATGTTTTCACACAGAATTACTCAATCGACATTTTCAAAAGATTGTGTTGTCACGTCATGTTGATGTAAAGTGTTGCGAGAAGCCGAGTCCGATGCATTTGTTTGTAAAAGCATGTACACTGTATCCTCACCAGTTCATCTGTCTGATATCAATGCAGCAGAGCGGTACTTGGTTGATGGCTACCCCTGAAGTGTTGATAGAAAAGCAGATAGGAAGTCCTGCATGGCATACCATGGCCTTAGCAGGAACAATGCGTGAAGATGGGCCTTGGAGCGAAAAAGATTGTCGGGAGCAACAGTATGTGGCTGATTATATTGCGCAGCATTTGGCTAATCACGCTATAGAAGTAAGAAGAAGTCAACCTTATACGCGTATGGCAGCCCATCTTTATCACCGTTGTACGGATTTCCATTTTATCTTAAAAGATGATAGGTATATAGGGAATGTCATCTCATCCTTGCATCCTACGCCTGCTGTCTGTGGCATTCCCAAACGCGAAACACAGGATTTTATCTTGCAATATGAGTCTCACGATCGAAAATATTACAGTGGTTTTTGTGGACCATTGCAGATGGATGACGCTACTCATCTTTATGTTTCATTGCGCTGTATGCTGCTGATGGAACAAAATTGTAGGCTTTATGCAGGTGGAGGATTACTTGATAATTCTGATGAAACACGGGAATGGAGGGAAACAGAGTATAAGTTAAACACAATGTTGGATGTTCTCAGATAAAGAAAATGTAAATATATTAACGAGCCTCCTCGTTGCTCATAGTGTGCGTCATGCCGTGGTCTGTCCAGGCAGTAGGAATGCTCCTATTGTCCATAATCTTGATGCTTGTGACAGCATTCATTGTTATCCTGTGACCGACGAGCGCAGTGCGGGGTTCTATGCCTTGGGCTTATGTCAGGCGGTCAATGCTCCGGTGGTTGTCTGTGTGACGAGTGGAACAGCATTACTCAACCTTTGTCCGTCAGTGGCAGAAGCCTTTTATCAGCATTTGCCTTTAGTAGTGATTTCGGCAGATAGGCCTGCACAGTGGATAGACCAGCTTGACGGACAGACGCTTCCGCAAGTAGGTGCTTTGGAACGCTTTGTGAGTAAGACTGTCAACCTGCCTGAACCGCATGATAAAGAAAGTCGTTGGTATTGCAACCGGCTTGTCAATGAAGCCATGATTGCATGCGTAAAAGGCAGCTGTGGCCCTGTACATATCAATGTTCCCATTACTGAACCACTTTATCAGTTCAATACAAGCACACTACCTATAGAGCGCAAAATCACTTTTCTTTTAGGCCTGTCAGGTTTCAATGCAGCTTCTGTTCAGTGCTTTCAACCTATAGTCAAAGCGTTGAAACATGCGCAGAAACCATTGATTATCATTGGACAAATGAAACCTTCTGTGGTGATTTCCACGCATGTTGAACGTTTGATTTCACAGCAACATGTTGTTCTATATGAGCCATTGGGCGTTGATAAAGGGGATAACTGCTTAGAGGAAACGATGTGCCTGATTGGTGATAAAAAGGAGTTCTTACCTGATTTTATTCTCTATTTTGGCGATACATTTGTGAGCAAACGCCTCAAGAAGTTTCTTCGGAAAGCCAAGAAAGCTGAATGTTGGATAGTTAATCCTGAGGGCGTTTTGTATGATACTTTCATGAATTTAACCGGTATCGCACAGGCTGAACCCAAGGATATCATGCAGACTATCGACTTCCAAGGGAATACCGAATGGTTCAACCTATGGGAGAATATGAAGCAACATGTACGTAAACATTGTATGGTTTTTGAACCGCACTATTCAAATATGTTGGCAGTGAAGCAGTTGGAAACCCTCCTCTCAAACAATCCATCGAAAGCTATTGTGCATTATGCCAACAGTACATCTATTAGATTAGGTTGTATTTATGCACGTCATCATATCTTCTGTAACCGTGGTGTAAACGGTATAGAAGGGTCACTTTCTACAGCTGCCGGCTATTCCTTGGTAACAAAAGAACAGGTGTTTTGCATCATTGGTGACTTGAGTTTCTTCTATGATCAGAATGCCTTGTGGAACCAAAACTTAGGAGGAAATCTAAGAATACTGCTTTTGAACAATCATGGAGGAGAGATTTTCGCGAAGTTTGAAGGCCTGAAACAGAGTCCGGTACGTAACAGGATAGTAATGGCAGAGCATGCAACAACAGCAGAAGGGATATGCCGTGACAATCGAATTAAATATTATGTGGCAAACGACATACAGACTCTTGAGAAGCTTCTATATGTGCTGGTAAAGGAGAGATCAGCGCGCCCAATGCTCTTGGAAGTGTTTACCGATGCCGAAACCGATCTACAGATATACCAGGAATATCTTAATACTTTATAATTATGGAACAAAGAAAATGGGAGAAAATCAAAGGATTTGACTTCAAGGAAATCCTCTTTGAAAGCTACAATCATATTGCAAAGATAACCATTAATCGTGAACGTTATCGCAATGCTTTTACGCCATTGACCACTTGGGAGATGAGCCAAGCATTCACTTATTGCAGAGAATGCCAGGACATTCGTGTGGTTATATTGACCGGTTCGGGAGATAAAGCTTTCTGTGCAGGTGGAGATATGCATGTGAAAGGACGTGGAGGATATGTGGGAAGTGACGGTGTCCCGCGCCTGAATGTACTTGATGTGCAGATGCAGATACGCCGTTTGCCCAAGCCTGTTATTGCAATGGTGAATGGCTATGCTATCGGTGGAGGACATGTCTTGCATGTGATGTGCGATCTTACGATTGCGAGTGAAAATGCAATCTTCGGTCAGACTGGCCCAAAAGTTGGGTCATTTGATGCTGGTTTTGGAGCCAGTTATCTTGCTCGAATGGTGGGCCAGAAGAAGGCACGTGAAATATGGTTCCTCTGTAAACAATATAGTGCAAAGGAGGCCGAGGCTATGGGAATGGTCAATAAGGTGGTTCCTTTCAACCAATTAGAAGACACTTGTGTAGAGTGGGCCGAAATCATGATGGAACGCAGTCCTCTGGCACTTCGTATGATAAAAGCCGGTCTGAATGCAGAGCTTGACGGTCAGGCGGGTATTCAGGAACTTGCAGGTGACGCAACCATGCTTTATTACACGATGGACGAAGCACAGGAGGGAGGCAAGGCTTTCCTTGAAAAACGCAAGCCCGACTTTGACAAATATCCACAATTCCCCTAATGATACACATTGAAATCAGTGAGCGGACATTTCACTTCAAGCAACCGGCCGGCACCTCTCGAGGTGTTTATACAAGGCGTCACAGTTATTTTCTAACGGTGACAGATGATGCACGCCCTTGGATAAAAGGATTTGGAGAGTGTGCTACTTTGCCAGATCTTTCATGTGATGCCATACCTGAATATGAAACGATCTTGCGCCAACTTTGTAAGACAGTTGAGACTTTAGGCAAGATTCCCTATGACATATTGCGACCTTATCCGAGCATTCTTTTTGGCTTGGAAACTGCTTTTGCACAATTGGAAGCTCATGGAAGTACAATGCTTTTTGACACTCCTTTCGGTCGAGGTGAAGTGGGCATACGCATCAATGGGCTTGTATGGATGGGGAGTTTCGATGAAATGTATCAGCGGATAGAGACTAAACTTCAGCAGGGATTTCATTGTGTGAAGCTGAAAATCGGTGCTATTGACTTCGACAAAGAACTTGAACTCATCCGACACATCCGTGAGTCTTTCAGCAAAAAACAAATTGAACTGCGTGTAGATGCCAATGGAGCTTTTACACCAAACAATGCACTGCAGCGCCTCGAAGCATTGGCGAAATATGACATTCATTCGATAGAACAGCCTATCAAACAACATCAATGGAAAGCCATGGCAAGGCTTTGTGCTGTCTCACCGCTACCTATAGCCTTGGATGAAGAACTCATTGGAGTAAATGTAAAAAGTATGAAAGCTGATTTACTTGACACCATTCAGCCCCAATATATTATTCTCAAACCAAGTCTTCATGGCGGAATGTATGGGACAGAAGAATGGCTACAACTGGCTGAAGAACGTGGGATTGGAAGCTGGATAACCAGTGCTTTAGAAAGCAATGTGGGATTGAATGCCATTGCACACTTCTGTGCAAAGGTCTACGGTTCACACATTACGACACCCCAAGGTTTGGGAACAGGTCAGCTTTTTACAGATAATATCACTATGCCTTTAGAGATAAAGGGAGATGAATTATGGGCTATAAAATAATATAACAATGACTTTAGAGGCCTTTTTAGAAGCATGGAACAATCCTTCAGATAGGATATTGGTGCACACCAGCGGTAGCACGGGAATGCCAAAGCCAATGTTTGTCGAGAAGAAGCGAATGCTTAATTCAGCCCGCATCACTTGTGATTTCCTTGGTTTACAGGCTGGTGACATGGCTTTTCTTTGTATGCCATTAGACTATATCGCAGGGAAAATGATGGTGGTACGCAGCATTGAACGACATTTGGAACTGAAAACCGTTGAACCATCAGGCCACCCATTACATGGTTTTAAGGTTGACGGAAACAGGCATTCTCTTGCTGCAATGGTTCCCCTGCAGGTTTATAACAGTCTCCAAGTGGTCGAAGAGACCGAGGAATTGAAACATTTCACACATCTTATCATTGGTGGTGGCGCCATTGATAATCAGCTGGCTGAAGCCTTGAGAGACTTTCCAAATAATGTGTGGAGCACGTATGGCATGACAGAAACGCTTTCGCATATTGCACTTCGACGCTTGAACGGGCCGGAAGCAAGCGATTGGTATAAGCCTTTTGAAGGAGTAACGGTATCTTCTAATGCCGAAGGATGCTTGGTGATTGATGCACCGTTAGTGCACGACGGACTCCTTGTGACGAATGATATCGTAATAATTAATGCCGAAGGTTGCTTCAAAATCCGGGGCAGGAAGGATAATGTCGTCTGCACAGGAGGCATTAAAATACAGATGGAAGATATTGAGACTCTATTGAAACCATGGCTTGAAAAGCCTTTCATGATTACCAAACGACCTGACAAAAAATTTGGAGAAACTATCGTTCTACTGACAGAAGAAGAGGAAATCTCAAAGATAAAGCATATCTGCAAGGCATGTCTTCCAAAATATTGGCAACCACATGATTATCTTTATATAAATCACATACCACTCACCGAGACAGGAAAACCTGCACGTGCAGCAGCCTTATCCCTCGCGAAAGAAATCTAATGCCTCTTTAATCTCCTCATCAGTGGCCGTCTGATTGATGCGGATATCACCGATATTCCCCAACAACGTAAAGTTGATGATGCCGTTTGTATTCTTCTTATCATGGGTCATCAGCGCAATGAGTTCATCATAGTCATTGCATGTAACAGGAAGATATCCATAGTTTTCACGAATGAAACTGACAGTCTGTCTCATTCTTTCTGTTGGGAAACCAACCTTGAAACAACTGAGATAAAGCTCGCAAATAAGTCCGAAAGCAACGGCATAACCATGCAGGATAGGGCTTCTCTTGAGAGCCCAACTCTCGAAAGCATGGCCGAAAGTATGCCCCAGATTTAATGCCTTTCGTATGCCTTGTTCATGTGGATCCTGCTCAACGATACGCTCTTTCACCTTGACAGACTCGGCAACCATACATTGGAGTTTCTTCAGATCTGGCTGCATTAGCGGGAATGTAATGAGTTCATTCCACGTCTTTTCATCCGAAATGAGTCCGTGCTTCAGCATTTCTGCATATCCCGAACAGATATTTTTTGCATCGAGTGTCTGCAGGAATTGCGTGTCAATAAGAACGAAACGACTCTCGTTGAACACGCCGATTTCATTCTTCAATCCGTTGAAATTAATCCCCGTCTTTCCCCCCACAGATGCATCAACCATAGCTAAAAGCGTTGTTGGAATATTGATGAAGTTGATGCCCCGCTTGAAAGTTGAAGCTGCAAAGCCTCCTAAATCTGTCACCATTCCACCACCAAGGTTCACAAGACAAGAATGTCTCGTGGCGCCTCCATAGCTTAATTCCTGCCATACTTGCATGAGTGAAGTGACATCTTTGTGGGTGTCAGAGGCCGGAATGGTTATGACTTTCGCCTCTTGTGCATGCAACAACTCGTCCAGAACAGGCCAACAGAGTCTGTGCGTAGTCTCATCTGTGAGTATGAAAAGACGGTCGTGCCGGCACGAAGCAATGGCATCGGTGAGTTCTTTTGCTATGTTTTGGGATATGATAATCCTGCTTTTCATCATAAACTTAACATTCGGATTGTTTTTACAAAAGTATAGTTTTTCTGGTTTCTCACAAAATTTTCACTGATGTTTTAGGGAGTATGCCTCGTAACTTGATGCACATTGCGCTGTGATTTGATGCAAATGACACTGCATTTTGACGCAAATGAGAATGCAACTAATCAAAGAAAATGAAGTAAAATCGAAGTTGGTGTAAACTGACTGATAATAAGCAGGAAACGGAACAATTTGCATAAAACTGCCTCTTTCAAAAAGGGCAGCAATATGCAGATTTAGGCAGAAGTTCAGTTACCAGAACGTTACCCGATTCTAGCATAGGTAACGATGGAGTAATATTCGGTAACTGAATTATTTTCGCTCGTGTGGCTGTTGCTGCGGTCGGCAGTTTTCTGCGTAAGTGAGGAACGCTTTAATTCGGGTAACTTTGCCCACAGAAATTAAAGCGTATGAAACAAGGAAAAATGAAGGTGTTGCTCTACCTCAAAAAGAGCGGTCTTGACAAGTCGGGCAAAGCCCCGATTATGGGGCGGATAACCATCGACCGTTCCATTGCCCAGTTCAGTTGCAAACTCTCCTGCAATCCCGATTTGTGGAATCCCCGTGAGAGCCGAATGGACGGAAAGAGCCGTGAGGCGGTGGAAGTGAACAGCAGGTTGGAAAACCTGTTGCTGTCCGTTCAGTCTGCTTATCAGTCCCTGCTCTCCAAAGGATGCCCGTTTGACGCAACCGATGTGAAGGAGCAGTTTCAGGGCAGCGTGCAGACACGGTGCATGCTCATCGAAAGGCTGGACATACTCATCAAGGAAAAAGAAAACCATGTAGGTATAGACATCAAGGAAGGAGCCATACACGGCTACCACTCCACCCGGATACATTTACAGAAGTTTATTCAACGGAAGTACAAGGTTTCGGACTTGGCATTCTCGCAACTTACAGAGGATTTTATCCATGAGTTCCAGCAGTATTTCTTAGGTGAGTGTGGTTTTCAGGAAAGCACGTTCTATAATGTAGCCACGCATTTGAAGACGGTATGCAGATTGGCATACCGTGAGGGATTGGCAGACACGCTCCTTTTTGACAAGGTTAAGATATCAAAGGGCAACAAGAAACTCCCCAAGGCACTCGACAAGGAAGCGTTGGAAAAGCTGAAGGCTCTCTGCTTTGAGGATTTGGAGGAAGAAATGGAAACGGCAAGGGACATATTCCTCTTTGCCTGCTATGTTGGTGCAGCCTATTGCGACCTGATGGAACTGAGCAAGTCCCACCTTGTCCGTGATGATGAAGGCAAAATGTGGCTGAAATTCAACCGCCACAAGACAGGCGTACCCTGCCGTATCAAGTTATTGCCCGAAGCCATTAGGCTGATAGAGAGGTTTCACTGCGATGAAAGGGAAACACTGCTTCCCTATATCAAGTACAAGAGCTATCAGACCTGTCTGAAAGCCCTGCGGCTTCGTGCAGGCATATCGTTTCCATTTACCACTCATACCGCAAGGCACACCTTTGCAACACTCATCACGCTTGAACAGGGTGTGCCTATTGAAACGGTAAGCAAGATGCTGGGACATTCCAACATAAGCATGACGGAACGCTATGCCAAAGTAACTCCACTGAAACTTTTTGAGGAGTTCGACCTTTTCCTCTCTTTTACAGGTGATATGCAGCTGACTATCTAACGATAAAGTCTCATCATCTTATTTTTTTCATCCAATCAATCAAAACATTAAAGCATCAAGACAATGAGAAGTACATTCAAGATAATGTTCTATATCAACAGACAGAAAATTAAGGCAGATGGCAATACCGCCATTCTATGCCGTATCACCATAGACGGAAAAAGCACAACCATTACCACGGGCGAAGAATGCAATCCCTCCGAGTGGAACACCAAGCAGGGCTTGACGACAGACAGGAAAACCAATCAAAGACTCCATGAGTTCAGGGAAATTGTGGAAAAGACCTATCAGGATATACTGACAAGGGACGGAGTGGTAAGTGCTGAACTTATCAAGAACCACCTGCAAGGCATAACAGAGAATCCGTCAACCCTCCTTGCCATGAGCAGGGCGGAGCTGCAAGCACTCAAGGAAAGCGTTGGAAAGTCAAGGGCGGAGGGAACTTATCTGAATCTGTCCCATTCTGACAAGAACCTCCGTGAGTTTGTGGAAGATAAAGGATTGCAGGACATATCCATTTCCACCATTACGGAGGACTTGTTTGAGGAATATCGCTTCTTTCTCAAAAAGCGCGGATTAAAGGGAACGACCATCAACAACTATCTCTGCTGGCTGAGCAGGCTGATGTTCCGTGCGGTCAGCAAGAGGATTATTCGCTGCAATCCTTTTGAGCATGCCAAGTATGAGAAAGAAGAAAAGAAGATACGCTTCCTGCAAAAGAGTGAAGTTGCTAAACTTGCGACAATGAAAATGAATGACAGCGAGGCGGAATTGGCAAGGCTGATGTTCGTCTTTTCCTGTCTTACGGGACTGGCAATCGCTGATATGGAAACTCTGCAATATGGGCATATCCAAACGGCAGCGGGCGGGAGGAAGTATATCCGAAAGGAACGTCAAAAGACAAAGGTGGAGTTCGTTGTGCCGCTGCATCCAATAGCGGAGGCCATTATCCGCCATTGTTGGGAAGAACAGGAGGGAAACGAAGAACTGCAGACGGTGAAAGAAAAAGGCGACAGCCTTGTCTTCCCCCGTAGTTGCAGCCGTAGCGTAATGGGCAAGAACCTGTGCATTGTGGGCAAGGCTTGCGGTATCAGAGAACGGTTGTCCTATCATATGGCAAGGCACACTTTCGGTACAATGAGTTTAAGTGCAGGAATACCCATTGAGAGCATTGCCAAGATGATGGGGCACGCCTCCATATCAAGCACGCAGATTTACGCGCAGGTGACGGACAGGAAGATTTCGGAGGATATGGACAGGCTCATTGCCAAGCAATCTGCAAAAGAGAAAGAAATTGCGGAGAGAGAGGCTTGTGAACCTTCGGATTTTGCAACCTGTAAAATGGAGGAAACGGCATGAAAGCAAGCAATAATTCAAAGAGCAAAAATAGCACGTACAATCATCGCAGTTACTTTGATTGGGGGGAGTAATATGCAGGTTGTCCACAAGGGTAAAGGCGAGATTGCCATGACGGAGGGAGAACTTGCGAGGTTCTTCGGTGTGACGTGGAGAAAACTCAATCATAGGCTTCAAGCGATAATAAAATCTTCCAACTTGCATCCCGATGAAAGGGGTGCAGGCCAAGAAGAAGTTATCAATGGTAGAGAGTGTGTTGGTTATGCATCACTTTATCCGCTCTCAACAATCATTGCCCTGTCCTTTCTATTGGACAGCATGGAAGCGCATTTATTCAGAAAGTACATCAGTAGAAGATTGCAGACAGAGTCTGCCATTGTAACGCCAATCTTCCTGTTAGGCAATACCAAGAACTAATGAATATATTTCCTTTTTCTTTCACCGATTATATCTTACTACATTACTACAATAAGAGTTAAAGCGGTGAAAGAGAAAGGATTAACGTGTAGTTGGCTGCTCAAAATAATTGTACTACGCAGTAACTACATTTGCCTTTCTTCTTTCACTGCTTCATTACGGTTAAAAAGGGAATTATATGCTATTTGTTATTTGCTTGACTATCCTCTGGAGCACGCTTTCATTGCTTATAAGTATAGATGCCGTGCCCACCATTCCGCTGATAATTTTATACCTGCAATCCGTTATCCTTACCTGTGCCGTGAATACGCTGCCTTCTGCCGTTTGTCGGGGTGTATGCGATGTGGCTGTTATTACACCATTTGCAACTCCGTATGTTTCTGCATCGTAACCCTCAACTTCGATGTTCGCTGTCATTCCTCTTGCTATCGTATTCACGTATTTATAGGGAACGGTTATTGTGCCTTGATGGGCATTTGTCATCTGCACCTTTGCACTGATGGTTTCGGGATAAGGTATAAAATATGCGCCCACCAATAGTCCCAATATCACAATGGTGATTATCGTGATACCATAACGGACAATCCTTGACGGTATCTCGCCAATGATATGCCTTACTTTCTCGCTGCGGAGTTCTATCTCGTTGTCTGCCATAATATTCCTTTCTGCTGTTAGTTGCCTAATTCTAACTGATTTTTTACGAGGTTATAGTATGCACCCCGCTTTGCTGTGAGTGCTTCGTGGTTGCCAATTTCTACCACCTTGCCTTTATCCAATACCACTATCTGATCAGCATTCTTCACCGTACTTAGGCGGTGTGCCACGATAACCACCGTCTTGCCTTTGTAGAACTCATCAAGATGTTCTACTATCATACGCTCATTGTTGGCATCGAGCGAGTTGGTGGCTTCGTCAAGAAAGATATAGTCGGGATTCTTATACACTGCCCTTGCTATCAGGATACGCTGTTTCTGTCCTTGACTCAAACCAACGCCATCGCGACCGATCTTAGTGTTGTATTTTAAGGGCAGTCCCATTGCATAGTCATGAATACAAGCTATTTCAGCAGCTTTCTGCAATCGCTCCTTGTCAATCTCGCCGTCATCTACGGCAATGTTCCTTGCTATACTCTCGGAGAATATCACACCGTCTTGCATCACCACGCCACATTGCCTGCGCCACCATTTCTTATTAAGTGCGTTTACATCTGTTCCGCCAATAGTTATTTGACCTCCCAATACGGGGTAATAGCCTAACATGAGTTTGATGAGCGTTGTTTTACCGCTGCCCGATGCGCCCACAATGGCTGTTACCTTACCTTTGGGGATAGTGAGACTAACATCATCTATAATAGTTTTCAGTGCGTGAGGGTCGTATTTGAAGTTTACGTTTTCAAGGTCTATGCCTTCGTTTTCTTCTTTCACTGCTGTTTCCAATCCTTGCTTTCCGTTCTCATCATCCATACGGTGGATTTCATTGATACGTTCAAGGCTTATCTTTACATCCTGCACCGAATAGAAGAAACTCATCAACTGCTCGACAGGTGAGTTGAGTTGCCCAATGATATACTGCACGGCAAGCATCATACCCAGCGTGAGTTGTCCATGAATGACGGCTGTTGCTGCGACCACCGTGATGACGATGTTTTTCAGTTCATTGATGAAGATGCTGCCTGCCTCTTGTGTCTGTTGGAGTTTCAACGATTTCATCTGCACTCCAAAGAGGTCTGCCTGCACGTCCTCCCATTCCCAGCGTCTGCGCTGCTCGCAGTCTTGGAGCTTTATCTCCTGCATGGAGGTGATAAACTCGTAGGTCTTGTTGTTGTTGATGGCTTGCTGCTCAAAGAGTTCGTAGTCAAGTACCTTTCTGCGCCTGAGGAAGAGTGCAAGCCAACCGCCATAAAGCAGACTGCCGAGCATGAAGATGGCAAAGACGAGCCAATTATAGGATAGCAGTACGATGCTGAACACCACAAAGGTGAAGAGTGAGAACACGATACTGAGCGTCTGTTGCGTCAGAAACGTGTTCACCCTACTGTGGTCGCCCATACGCTGCATGAGGTCGCCCATCAGTTTGGTATCGAAGAATGACATCGGCAGCTTTAAGAGCTTGATGAAGAAGTCGCTTACCAATGAGATGTTGATGCGCAGCGAGATGTGCAGCAACAGCCAACGGCGAATAAAGTCGATGGCAGTACGGCTCACGGTAAGCATCAGTTGTCCTAAGAGTATCAGCCATATAAAACCGATATTCTGGTTTTTGATGCCCACATCCACGATAGACTGGGTGAGGAAAGGCAGAATAAGCTGTAACAAACTGCCCACGAGCAAACCTAAGACAATCTGCCCGAAGTACTTGCGATATTGCTTGATGTAGCCAAAGAGGAATCTGAACGAGCGTTCCTCTGTTGGCTGTTCCTCCATCTGCTTTTCATAAAATGCTGGTGTGGGTTCCAAGAACATGACTATTCCTTTCTCCTCACCGTCCGATTGAGTGCTGACCCAATGCTTCTTAAATACTTCGAGGTCGTATTTTACATGCCCTTTTGCAGGGTCTGCAATGTAGAATCCGTTCTTTTTAACTTTGTATAGTACAACAAAATGATTTTGGTTCCAATGGAGTAAGCAAGGATAATTTATGTCTTTTATTTGATACAAGCTTGCTTTTCCACATAGCACATCAAAACCTAAGGCTTCTGCCAATTGTTTTAAAGCCTGCATTGAAACACCCTCATTGGTTATAGTACAGGTATTTGATAGAGTTTCAAATGAACACTTTCTACCATAATACTTACAGACCATAGCCATGCAGGCAATCCCACACTGCATGGCGTCATGTTGCCTATAAAAATAAAAGGACATTTATTTTGCTGTGTTGTATTTGGTAAGACCGGAGTCGTTGTCTCTATTATTAATGTTTTTACCCAGATGCCTTCGTGAATTGCCTTTTGACAAAGAATAGACGAAAGTCAGTGCCACAAGATTTTTGAAATTACCCCATCGGGTCTTTTCTACGAAATGGAATGAAGGAGTGTCCGCATAAATCCTGGAAGGATCGGGATTGTAAATGAACATGGCACCCACGGTGATTGCACCTAATTTATAGGTAAGGGATGCGTTCGCATTATACCCAATCTTCTCAAAGACATCACCTTCAACAGTGGTCATCGGTAGATTGTGGTTGGTAATGAACTGCCACTTGCCTGCCACCACCTGACAAGAGATTCCGACATTGTTCAGATTGTGGTTGACACGCTGATTAGGCGTATTGTATTTGGAAGACAGATAGTTATAGTAAGGCTGCAAAGTTAGCCAGGAGAAAGGTCTGCAACTCAGAACAAGCGATGCGCCATACTCGTTGACATGGCGGATGCCCACAATCTGGTTCACGAAGTCCGAACCGTCAGCGGAAACAACTGTCATATTCTTGCTGGGATAGTAGGCATGGCTGACGGAAGGTTTGACAAACCAGATATTATTGGCCGACGCATACTGGAAGCTAAGTTCGGTGCGGTAGAAATGGTAGGGCTTCAGACTGCTGTTGCCTTGTAGATAGAATCGTTCATCCACGACGGTACGACTATCTGTGAGCTGACCGACGTTAGGAACCGCAGATGCTATGGACGACGTCAGGCGTAGCGAACTGTGTTTGTGCAGCTGGTAATTAAGAGAAACAGAAGGCCGCATAAGGATGTAGTTGGCTATTGCCTTCGTCGCAGTTCTATATCGGTTGTTCTCCACACCGATTCCCAGGTTGTAGGACAATGCCCCCCATTGATTGGTGTAGTCGGCGTATAGGTATTCCTTTTGCGTATTCACTGTCGACAAATTGGATGCCCCGTCTGTCTGACGCAGGTTTTTGTATTGATAGTAGGCTCCTATCTGTATATTTCCCTGCCACAGTTTGTCAGTATAAAGTGCTTCTGCTATTAGCGAGTAAGACTTGTTGTCGACGACGTTGGTAAACGTTCCCGTTCCCGAGGTGTTTGTTAGATTATTGTTCGAATTGGATTTGAAATAAGTGTTCACCACATTGACCGACAGACTGTTGCCTTTACGGAAGGTGTGTCCGAAGTAGATGTTGGCCGATATGGATGAAAAGTCACTTTGAAGCCTTCTGTGGTTGGCATCTTCCAATGTACCCGTCCGCAAGAGCTGTTGACTGTATTGCTGGGTAGCCGGAAACTTACGATATTCTAAAGTGATATTGAAAAGGTTGCTGTTTTGGAAACGCTGATAGAATAATTGTCCTATGTGGTAGGTACCAGTGTATTTACCCGACAGACCCTTGTAATCGTTCGTCACATCCGGATAGACATAACGGTTTTCCATGGTGTTCCGGTCAAGATGTCTGTAGTCCAGAAAATATGCCGCAGACACCTTGTTGAGCGAATCGCTATAACTGGTGGAAATCAAGTTGGTACCATATCCTGTGGTGATACTGTTTTTGGTGTCGAGATATAGTGAATAGTGCCTTTTGTTGGTGCGCTTAGTCGCTACATCTAATACAGCACCTATCTTCTCATGCGCAAACCTTGCAGGCGGATTGGAATAGTAGTGCAGGGTCTTTATTTCGTCGGCTTTGAGCAGCATCAGTTCACGTACCGACCTCCTGATTCCATCAATCAGCACCAAGACAATTTTACCATCTGCCGTCAGCAGTTCACCGCTGTTTGTTGAAAGTCTGAATTGCGGCAGGCTACTGATGGCCTCCAAAGCGTTGTTTCCCATCTGTCTGGCACGCCTGTCTAACAGGATGATGTCTGCGTTGCCGAAGCTTCTTAGCCCTTGAGCCGACACAGTGACCTCTGAAAGGTTCTGTATGCTTTCTGTCAGCTTGACCACTCCGACATCGCCACGCTTGCACGTTAGCTGTTGTGGCCGATACCCTAAACAAGAGAATTTCAACAGGAACTGTCCGTCTTCGTCTACATTCAAACTGAAGGTTCCTTTTGAATCCGTCAACGTGTGAGCAATGGCTGCCGTGTCAGATAAGCTGGCCAATACGCAGTCAACGCCGGCTAATGGACAGCCAGACGGATCGGTCACCGTACCGTATATCCTGTTCTGTGCGTTGCTGCTTATCAACGAGACTACAAAGGCAAACCATAACGTTGTGAAAATTCTTGCCACCATAATATAAATTATTTACACATTGAATCAATGTAATTTACCATCGAATCTTCCAAATTGATATCCATTCCATCGAATTTACACGCATTTACATATTCATTATCCCTTGGACACACCCCCATACAAATTGGAAGTTGTTTGCATTGTAAGCACCGTTTATTCTCAAAGGATTTCACCTCATATTTTCTGATAAAATCCATGTTCCAAGAAATAGAACCATCGTTTTGAATAATGCCATGAGTTTTGTTCTCATACAAATCATTGCATGCCGTACATTTTATAACATCACCATTAAAATTAATGGCATTATAATACTTACGACTAGCGTAACATGGAACGAAGTTTGTGATAACGTCCAGACGTATTGTGTTATAACCAGATTGTTCAAATAAATTAAGAAGTTCTCCGATGTCTTTATATCTATCTTTCCTTACCTTTTCTTGCCATACTTTTTTGGGGGTAATCGTTATTCTTCCCCGATTAGCCATTGTAATGTGATGGTTGATTTGATCTACTATTTCATAATTTAGATTCTCGTCAGTATAGTTAATTCTCAATAGAATATTAACAGCCTTTGTATTGCTGAGCAATTGGTTGATGTTGTTTAGAACATGATCGAATGCAGAATCACAACCTTTCTGATATTTTACTTTATCATGGTTCTGTTTGGGTCCATCTAATGTAATATGAAACCGCGTCATGCCAAGTTTTTGAATTAATGGAATGTTTTTGGGGAAAATGAAGTAACCATTTGATGTAGCTGTTGTTGAATATTTTACACCTTTTTTCTCACATTCTTTTTGTGCGAATTCACATATTGGCTTTATAATTTGTTTTAAGTACATTAACGGTTCACCACCAAACCATTCGATTTGAAGTGATTCTATATTCTGTACATCAATCATATATTTGATGTGTGTCATCACATTCTCCATTGTACTCTTCGACATTCTTGAAGGTATATGATTTTGTATGCAATACCAACATTTAAAGTTGCAATCCAAGGTTGGTAGAATGATTAACAGATAGTTCTTCTTGTTTACTGAATCACAATATCTTTTCCTAATTATTGAAAGCTCATCAGTATTATCCGGCACAATGAAACCACTTGCTGATAGCTTGTCTTTTAGAACTTTAGGGATGAACTCAATTCTTTCTTTGTCTGTGAGTAGCCTCTCTATTTTTAACCCTAAATCCTTGGGAAGCTTAAAATAAGTGTGTTCAAGCCCATTGTACCAATAAGATTGGTTATTTTGGTATATTATATAGTTATAATTACTTGCTTTCATATATTACAATACTTAATTAACATCCCGTAAAAAAATAAAAGAGCCATATCAAGTATGGTAATGAACGATATGGCTCTTAAAGTGTTGAAGTTTCATTATCATCTACCACGAAATACCTTCAGGTACACGTTGAAATGATGTAGAACTGTTCATTAAGCATGTTGTACCCCCGGTTGAGATTGATCTGTCACAATAATAACATCACATCCGCATCCGGCAACATTGTTAGAACATCCTGTCTGAGAGGCTGCCATTTCAGAAGCTCCACCCTTGACTTCAAGCGACTCCATTAAGGATAATTCCTCAACTGAAAAAAGTTTTTGGTTTTTCATTTAATGTAACATTTAATCGCCTTCTTACTGCTTCAGGCATTGCATTCTTTTGTCGTCAAAATTAGAAAAATATATAGTTGAGTTCAAATAATTTCGATGTTTTCTTGCAGGTTTCCTTGCAAAATCATACTTTTGTATGATAATATATAATCTTTCATGTAACATTATATAGTCAAAAAACGTGAACACGTAAAAAACTCCATAGAATGACGATTTTCGATATTTTAAAAGGGTTAAAAGAGGCAGACGACAACACACAGAGTATCCGGAGTCAAGCCACCAGTGATTATTCTCCTTATATAAAAAGTGCCCAAGCTACTGATAGGCTTGGATATGGAAAAATAGTTCTGATTGATTTCTGTCAATATACTTTTCTATATATATCACCATCTATTTTTTCAACTCTACAACAAAAAAGATTTAGAGATAACGGAGGAAGAATTGATAATATACTTGATGAAAGGCAGTTAAGCTATTTGAGCAATATTCTTAAATCGTATTTCGCGTTACAAAAAAACTATGCCCGTATAGAGTCCTCTGTCTTGCATTTTGACTTTTCAATAAATACCTCTTTATGTAAGCAAATGATACATGCCTCGTTGACCCCTTGTTTAGTAATGATAAAAAAATAACTTGGTATTTTTTTCTCTCTCTCCATGAAACCATATAGTTCCATTTCTGGAGTTTTTCATCAATTGAATACACTGCTCAAGACCGATGCCTCGGCTCCGAAAATGTACCAAGTTATTTTTTAATCATTACTAAAAACAAGCTGTGGCGCTTATTTTTTTGAGAAATCCTTGCATATCTCGAAGAATTTCCATATATTTGCCACACATTATATATGTGTATTTTGTAAATGAAATATATGAAACAGTCCTGGCTGTGTAAACAGGAGCGGATACCGAAAAGCTTACGAGTAGGTTTCTTTAAAATAATACAATTATGAAAACGAAAAAACTACTAAGCCACACAAATTATGCAGCTAAAGTTGTTGCTTCAGGTTGTTGCTGTAATTGCAATTCATGTTGCTGCTGCTGGTCACTTTTCTCCTCCAGTGCATCCATGGAACAGGCTGCTGTAGCCTAATAGTAGCCAAATGAGTGTAGCTCGTTTTGAGTCAGCTATTCTCTAAATCATTAAAAACGAGGTTGTTGTGAAATCACACACATATACTACGATTATTAGTTTATGGTACGATTATTCACATTTATCTGGCTCAGTAGAAAAGAGATGGGGAAATTTCCTT